>JBFGSX010000343.1:0-1528 GCA_041566495.1 Thermoplasmatota archaeon | reverse complement strand
GCGGGCGTCGTCGATGACGAGGCGTTCGGCAAGATCGCGGCGGAGATGCTGAAGTACTACGAGATGGCCCTCGGACGCAAGCGGCGCAGCGTCGCCGAATGCAGCCGCCTGACGTGGAGCATGCTGTACCAGCCGCATGAACACAACATCAACCGCGGCGTCTCGTACTACACCAAGGGCCTCTTCGTCGGTCTCTGCCTAGACGCGCATCTGCGCACCCACGGCGTCAAGGACGGCTTGGACGTCGTCATGCAGCACCTGTGGACTGCGTACGGTGCCAAGGGCATCGGCGTGGCCGAGGACGCGTTCCCGCACATCGTCAAGGACGCCACCGGCGTCGACGTCGGCGCGTTGCTTGGTCGCTGGGTCAACGGCACCACTGAACTGCCCGTCGACAAGGCGTTCAAGGACCTGGGATTCGAGGTGGAACGGAAACTCGAGGACGACAAGAAACCCGCCGGCCTCGGCGTGATGTTCAAGAACGGCGGCCCCACGATCGACCGCATCCCCGAGGACAGCCCGTGCTGGAAGGTCCTGCAACCCGATGACGAGATCATCGCGGTGGAGGACTACAAGTGGAAGGCGGAGCGCTTCACGGAGATCGCCACGGTCCGTGGTGTCGAGGGGAGCGTCAAGTTGACCGTGTTCCGCGAAGGCCGCATGCGTACCTTCGACGTCCCTCTGCGTGAGAAGGCGAAGGACAAGATCACCGTCAAGGTCCACAAGGGCGACGCGGCCGCCACGCGCCGACGCAAGGCTTGGCTTGGTGCCTAAGCGCTGACCAGCAGACTGGGCATCATGGCCACCGCGGCCGAAAGCACGCCGATGGCGCGGTCCAGTTCTGCGATCTCGATGCGCTCGTCGGGGGCATGGTCCAATGTGGAATCTCCAGGGCCGTAGGCCACGATGGGGACGCCGGGGAAACGAGCGGCCAGGTGGTTGAAATCTGACGTACCGGTCTTGTGCAACAAGCGCGGCTCACCGCCTGCGGCACGGATGGCTGAGCGCAGGGCCGTGGCGATCGGGCTACGGTTGTCACTGACCGCTGCGGGCAATGCCTCCTCGCACGACACCTTGACGTCACGCAGTGCCGCGCATTGACTCAGGCGCAGGAACACCTCGTCCGGGTCGGCACCAGGTGGCAGGCGGATCTGGTAGCGGCCACGCGCGGTCTGCTGGTGCGCGTCGCTCTCATGCACCAGGTCGTCGAGGCGCATCTGGACGGCGTTGAACCCATGCGCGTCGCCCAATGTCGCGCGCGCGGAGGCCCACCATGTGACCACGCGGTCCAGTGCTCCTGGGTCGGGGTGGCCGCCGTGGGTCGGGGTCCCCGTCGCTTCGAATGTGCCGCGCAGGATGCCTTTGTAGCCAAGGGTGACGCCTGCCCAGCCGCTGGGCTCGCCGTTGATGATGATGTCTGGGGCATCGACCTGCAGGCCCTGGGTGCCCCGGCTGTCGGTCTCTTCGCCGACCGCCGCCACCAGGGTGAAACGTACGCCCGGCGGCGGGTCGAGAGCGACGTGGTACG
>JBFGSX010000342.1:0-1528 GCA_041566495.1 Thermoplasmatota archaeon | reverse complement strand
GCTACACGACGCTCCTGCTGGCTCCTGCTGGCGGTGGCTCCGAGATCTTTGCCAAACAGTTCGCGTCTGGCAGCAAAGGCTCCAGTATCTACGTCAGCACGGACGAGACCGAGACCGAGGTCCGCGACGCCGTCAAGGAAGGCGGCTGGCCGTTCAACAAGGTGGAGATCATGGACATCCAGACCGCCTTTGCCAAGCTGATGTTGGAGGAACAAGGCCCTGAAGTGGACCGCACCAGTTTCGATCCGATCAGCTTCATGGAAGGCGCAGCCTCCCACAAATTGCGCGGCCCCAAGGGCCCCCGCAGCGCGGATGACTACCTGGGGTCCCTCATTGAGCCGTACGAGCGTGCCGAGCGCCCGAACCGCGTCGTCATCCACTCCCTGGATTTCTTTCTCTCCCTGTACCCGTTGGAGAAGGTCGCGGCCGTCTTGACGGCGTTGAAGGCGGCCAATTCCCGGGTCGGTGGGCAACTGCTGATGGTGATGGCCAAAGGGGCCCACGGCGACAAGACGGAGCGCCGACTTGAGTTGTTGGCTGATTGCCTCATCGAGCTCGAGGTCAACCGCAAGGGTACGACGTTCGAGCGTTTCTTCTTGGTCAAGAAGGTCAAGAACCGCCCCAATTCGGTGGGCGTCAGCACCTATGCCCTGGGCAACCAAGGCATCACGCTGGAGACCCTAGAACGCATCATCTAGGACGGCTGCGGGCCGAGGCTTGACGAGCAGGTATAGCTCACGCGCCACCAGCCACAGTGCGGTGAACGCGATACCGGCCAACGCTAGTTGGACGTAGAGCAGGATGCCTTCCAGTGGCAGGGGCATGATCGCCATCAGGTCCAGTCGGCCGCCGACGGCCGCAGAGGCCACGACGGCGACGTAGTAGAGGAACACGAGACCGACGCCGTATTGCAGGTTGCGCGCGGAGCGGGCGTAGCCGCCGAAGGCTTCGCGACGGAAGGCGCGGGACTCTACCCAGGCGAGCACCGCAAAGGGCAGTGGCGTGATGAGCAAGATGATGGAGAAAGGCACGAGTGCCCGGCTGACCTCGAGGCCGTGGCTTTCTTCGAAGACGAAGGTGTAGCCCCCGGCACCGTGCTTCTCGACAAGCGATTGTGGCACGACGGCTTGGGTGTGTTCGGCGTGTAGGCCGACGACGACGTCTTCGTGGTCGAACCCAAGAAGTTCCCCTTCGAAGGTGGTCGGCGACGCCAGGACGCGGCCGTCTGGGGCGATGACATGGACCAAGTCAAGGCTACCCGCGACGCGGACGCGCAGCGCGGTGCCGAGATCCGTGAACTCGGGCACCTGCACGTTGACGCGATGCTGCGCCGTGAGCCGGGTGCCGTCGCGGAGGTCCTCCGCTTCGGCGCGGACTTGGTCTTGGCGCGCGGGAGCGACCGCCTCGATGACGACATTGCGGACGGTGCCGCCGAAGTCTTGTCCGGAGGCCGGGTTGACCGGGGTCTGGGGGCTGAGGCCAGGATCTGCGAAGACCCAATTGAGAAGCACAGTGCCGCCAAAGGATC
>JBFGSX010000341.1:0-1532 GCA_041566495.1 Thermoplasmatota archaeon | reverse complement strand
GGTCTTGGTGTAGCCCGGCGCGACGAGGCCGACCTTGATGCCTTCTTTGGCGACTTCGTGGCGGACGCATTCGGTGAAGCCACGCAGACCGAACTTGGCGGCGGCATACAGCGACCATTCGGCGCGACCGAAGTACGACAGCCCGCTGCCGATCTGCACGATCTGCCCCGTCCCCTTGCGGCGCATGGTCTTGACCGCGGATTGGGTGAGCATGAACGGCGCGCGCAGGTTGACCGCCATGGCGTGGTCGTATTCCTCATCTGAGACCTCCTCGATGGGTTTGACGGAGCCGATGCCGGCATTGTTGACCAGGATGTCGAAACCGTCGAATTCCCGGACCGCAGACATCACGATGCGATCAAGATCCTTGTATTGGGACACATCGGCGGCGACCGTGACGACCTTGGGACTGCCGGCTTCGCGGCACCGTTCGGCGATGGCGTCGAGGGCCTCTTGGCCGCGGGCCACCAGCATCAGTTTCGCCCCGGCGCGGGCGAGGGCCAGGCTGACGGCGGCGCCAATGCCTTTGCTGGCGCCGGTGACGAGAGCGACCTTGTTGCGGGGGTCCATGTTCAGGCGGAGTCCGAGTGGGTTGAATACTGCAACCGGCGCCGTTCCCAGGCAGCCAGGAAGTCATCGGACAGAACGAGGACCATGCCAGCGGCGTGGATGTTCCACATGGGCCCGTCCCGTTGAGCGCGCACGTCGCGCCACGGCACGGTGTAGGAGGCCTCGGGCAAGTGCAGGACGCAATGGACACCGAAGTGGACGAAGGCGCACCCATCACGCTTGGCCGCCCGGCGAGGGAACGACTCGAACATCCGAGCCCAATGCCAAGGCAACACGTACCCGACGACGAAGTTGAAACGACGGGGCGCCGGGCGCAGGGCCGGGTCCCCGTGGTCGAGGATGCTGGCGCGGTGCATCAGCCGGCGTAGTGCAGCTTGGCGTCGGTGTGGGTGAGGTGCTTGGCTTCCTTGTCGTGGACGTGGGCTTCGACGACCTCGAAGATGACGGTGGCATGTTCACCGATCTCGCTGATCTCGTGCATCTTGAGTTCTAGGGCAGCCGGGAGCTTGGGCAGGATGGGGCAACCGGTGGCGGGGCCTTCGGTGTAATCGAGGCCTCCGACGGTGCTCTCCTCGCAATCGACGTGCTTGAAGAAGCCCTTCAGGACGTCCCCCTGATCGCTGCCGAGGAAGTTCAGGCTGAGGACACCGGTCTCCTTGACGCCGGTGAAGGCGGCGGATTCGCGGTGCATGCCGAGGGCCACGAGCGGCGGGTCGAAGCTGGTCTGGGTGAACCAACTGACGAGGCTCACGGTCTTGCTGCCATCGGCGTGCTTGGAGCCTGCGAGGTAGAGGCCGTACGGGACGAGCCGGAGGGCGTGCTTCTTGGCATCTTCGTCCTGGGCCATCGCCGGAGCCGGCGCGAACATGGCGACACCCAGGAAGCCGACCAACATCAGGGCAAGGAACTTCGTCATTTGAGATTCATGCTCCGTAGGTTGACGCCGTGGGAGGGGCGTCGGT
>JBFGSX010000340.1:0-1602 GCA_041566495.1 Thermoplasmatota archaeon | reverse complement strand
GCTCGACCAGATGGCACAACTCGAAGACCAACTCCTGGATGCGCCCCTCCTGCAGGGGTTGAGTATCTTCCCACACTTGGGTGGATTGGAACTGCGACCATTCGGACACCTCCTCGAATCCACCACCATCGAGGAAGGCTGGCGGGAGCCGTTCCTGAACTGGGACGTGGAGGATGACAAGCGACTCAACGTCAAGATCGAACTGCCCGGGGTCAAGAAAGAAGACATCAACTTGGACGTCGGCCCAGACCACTTGCGGCTGGAATGTGAGACGGCGGATTGCAAGTACAAGGCGTTCCTCCAGCCCGGCATGAGCTTGGATCCTGGTCACGTCAACGCGCGGTACGAGGACGGGCTCCTGAAACTCCGCATCGACCTCACGGCCGACGCCGGCGAGCGCATCCGGCACATCCCGATCAAGTAGCCCTCGTATCCATCCAATACCAACGCTCAAACCGAGCCCGTCGCATCGCGGCGCCGTGTCCAAGGGTCGAATCGTTGCCGGGTGCCTAGCACCGCACCCTCCGCATCTGGTGTACGCTGACAATCCGCCGCAGAACGAGCCCCGCAGCGAAGGTGGCTGGGAGACCATCCGCTGGGGTTACGAGCGCATGCGCCACAGCCTCGCCGACCGTGACTTTGACGTCATCGTCGTCCACAGTCCCCACTGGCGCACCCGTGTCGGCCACCACTTCCTCGGCGTCCCCCACTTCAAGAGTAAGAGCGTCGACCCCATCTTCCCCAACCTCTTCCGCTTCGACTACGACTTCGATTGCGACGTCGACTTGGCCCGCGACATCGCGGCTCGGGGTGAGAAGGCGGGCCTGGTCACCAAGATGATGGAG
Source organism: Thermoplasmatota archaeon (assembly GCA_041566495.1). Classification (GTDB taxonomy): domain Archaea; phylum Thermoplasmatota; class E2; order JACPAO01; family JAHFTW01; genus JBFGSX01. The sequence continues at coordinate 757 of JBFGSX010000340.1, read as the reverse complement.
AACCCGGACTTCCGCGTCGATTACGGCACCATCGCAGCATGCCACCTCGTGCGCCCCGAGTGGGACAAGCCCATCGTCGGCATCAGCAGTTGCAACGTATACAACGACTACAGCAATGAAGTGGGCCAAGAACAGCAACGTGCCTTGGGCGAGGCGACCCGGGAAGCCATCGAGGACAGCGGCAAGAAAGCGCTGCTATTGGCCAGCAACAGCATCAGTCACCGCCACTTCACTCGCGAACCCGCCGTCCCCGAGGACATGAGCCACGAGCACATCTACCACCATGGGCAGTACCAATGGGACATGCACGCGATCAGGCTCATGCGGCAAGGCAAAGCGAAGCAACTCTTCGACGAGATGCCGGACCTCATCGACAACGCCACCAGCGAAGCTGACGCCGGTTGTCTCAGTTGGCTACTCGCGGCCCTCGACTACCCTGACTACCCTGCCGAACTGCACGGCTACGGTACCGTCATCGGGACAGGCAATGCAGTGGTCGAGTGGAACCCGGATTCCTCGACCCGACGGGTCACCCCCATGCTTGCCTGATCACTTCGCTAGTCCCTTGGCTTTCCCGGCGCCGGGATGCATCTCAGGGGACGGCTTGCCGTGGGCGCCGGCGATGAGGATCTGGACCTCGTCGCAGGCTTCCTCGCCTGCTGCGTCCCGCACGCAGACGGTCGCGGTCCATTCGCCGATGCCTTCGTAGTCATGACCGCCGAAGGCTTGGAGGCCATCGACGTGGAGGGGCTCGACG
>JBFGSX010000339.1:0-1620 GCA_041566495.1 Thermoplasmatota archaeon | reverse complement strand
GCAGCGTCCCGATGGACCCGACGGTGAACCGCAAAGCAGACCTTGGCCAGCCCTTCATCCTGGACGAAGCCGCCGGCCCGACCCGTGCAGCGTTCGAGGCCATCATCAAGGCCCTCGGCGCCACCTCCGCCGAATAAGCCAGAGGTGAGGAGACCCCTGTTTGGGGCCAAGGCCCCGAGCACGGCTTCTTGTCCCAGGCCCTCCGAAGGAGATGCGTGGCAGAGCCGCACGCGTCCACGCAACCGCTCGACGCGCAGCGACACCGCACCATCCGGATCGCCACGACAGTGCTGTTGTCGCTTGGCCTCTTCATGGCCTTGTCCCGGCTGCTGGTGCCTACGGTCATGTGGCCTTGGGGTTGGTCCACCGTCGCCGTGACGGGGGTCGCTTCGGTGTTCTACGCCGTGGCCTACTGGCAGAACGAGAAGTACCACCATACCATCGCCGGGCGCATCCTCATGGTGGGCATCATCATCGGCTCCATCGGCATCGTGGTCACCCCTGGCGCCCTTGACCCCCAGAGCGGCTACGCGGCCATTCTCAACAACGTCCTCGTGACGGCCTTCGTGCTGTCGTGGCGAGCGGGTGCCGTGGTGGCGTTTGCCGATGCCGCCATGCTGGCCTGGATGGCGGCCATCCATACGGCGTACGGTGAGCAAGGGTTCGTCCAAGACCTGACCCTCTTGGCCATCATCTCCACCCTGACGCTCCTGTTCGCCGCTAACAGCGAATACAATCGCCGCCGTAGCCGAGAAGCCCAGGCCGAACTGAACGACAACATCTCTGACATCTCTGCGCTCTTGGACAACTGCCCGGACGCGTTGCTCACGCTTGCTCGGGACGGCACCATCATCCGACGCAATGGCGTCGCCCAGGCGATGGCCAAGCAGTACTTCGGTGCCACCGCGGACACCGGGGCCAGTCTGGCAGACGTCTTCGGACCCGAGGGGTGGGGAACCATCGAATCCATGAACAAGGATTTCGCAACGGTGGAAAGCGTATCCCGGGATGTCAAGCTCGAGCTACAGGGCAAGGAAGAATGGTTCCAGATCTACCTGCGACAGATCGACCATCCGGACGGCCGCATGGTGGCCCAGATCCGCAACATCACCGAAGCACGCCACCAGGAAATGCGTGAACGCACCGCTTACAGGGACCGCATCGACCTTCAGAAACTGAAGGAGATCGACCAGTTCCGCACCCGCCTGTTGAACATGGCCAGTCACGAGATGCGCACACCGATGACCCCCCTGCGCTTGCAATTGGGGGTCCTCGAGAGGCGCATGGCAGACGTCATGGACGACCGGACCAAGCAATCATTCGACACCATCAAGCGCAATGTCTCACGCCTGAACATGCTGCTTGACGACCTCTTGGACGTCTCCAAGCTCCAAGCCCAAGAACTCCACCTCAAGTTGGAGCCCTTGCAGGTCGATGAGATGGTCCGCAACGAATGCGAGGTGTACCGGGCCCTGGCAGAGGCCAAGGGGCTGCGCCTCGAGGTGAAAGCATCGACGGGCGCCCAGGTCAAAGCCGACCCCCATCGACTGGCGCAGGTCTTCAGCAACCTTCTCAGCAACGCCATCAAGTACGCGACCAAGACCATCCAGGTGAAGGCGT
>JBFGSX010000338.1:0-1648 GCA_041566495.1 Thermoplasmatota archaeon | reverse complement strand
TTGGCGACTTCGCCCGTGTACCAGGTGGAGCCGCCCCAGAAGCCGTAGTCGACGACCGCCTTGGATTGGGCGACCTGGTGCTTCTCACGCAGGAGTTTGAGCGACGTGGTCGCCGGGAGGGTGTTGGGCATGTCCACGAAGCCGGTCACGCCGCCGAAGGCTGCGGAGACGCTGCCACTGTAGAGGTCCTCTTTGTGGGTGGCTCCAGGGTCCCGGAAGTGGACGTGGACGTCGATGGCTCCGGGCAGGATGACCTTGCTGCCGAAGTCCGTGTGGTCGTCGGCCTTCTCGGTCTGGGAGATCTTGGCGACGCGGCCCTGGTCATCGACGTGGAGCACGCCGGCGATGAGGTCACCATTCTGGTAGATGCGGCCACCGTAGCTCTTCATCCGCTAGCCCCCCAGACGCCGATCTCGCCGGCCCCGACCATCTCGTCGAGGGAGCGTCGGAAGGTCTTGGTCCATGTGAGGATGCGGAGTTGGTAGCCGGCCAGGATGCCGACGAAGATGGCGTTGGCGGCGATGACGGGGATGCTGAATGCGGCGCTGCCGGCGTCCACGAAGGCGAGGACGATGAGGCCCAGTTCCGTGGCCCAGAGCAGCGTCAACAGTGCGGCGATCCAGGCGACGCGGAGTGTGGTGCTGGCGCCCCGGACCTTGCGGGCCAGTTCGGGCACGTTCTCGCAGGCCGGGGCCAGGCGCATCCATTGGTTCCAGCGGCCACGCATGCTGTCCTCGTAGCCTCGGCTGGTGCGCCAGGCCACGATGGCCCCCACACCCAATCCGACCAGGAACAGGGCACCGTGCAGCGCAGGGCCCAGGGGCGCCCAGATGAACCAGGCGGGTACGAAGAGCACGAGTCCCAGGATGAACAGCATCATGACGCGGATGCGGCCCACGCGTTGGGCTCCGCTCAGGAGTTGGATGAAGTCCTTGGCGACGCCACGGGGCACAAGCGGCCCAGGAGGGCACCTCACTTGAATGCCGTGGTTTCTTCCGCTCCGCCTGATGGGTTATCAGGAGTGGCGAAGGGCGCGGCCGAAGATCAGGAACGCCGTGTGGCCGATGCCGTCGTGGCTGGGCCGGCTGCCGAATTCCTTGACCTCCCAGGCACGCTCGATGATCTCGAGGCAGTGGACTTCGACGTACCCTGCGGCCTCCATGGCGCGAGCGGTCTTCTCCATCTGGCTGACCTGGGGGCAGTAGGCGACGACGCGGGCACCTGGCGCGAGCATCGGGCCGAGGTTGGGAATGGCGAGCCACGGCTCCGGTTGGTCCAATAGGACCGCTTGGAACGGGCCCTGGACGTCGGGGGCGATGCCTTCGGTGAGGTCCCCGAGGTGGCATTCGACGCGGTCGCCGAGGCCAGCGCGGGTCACGTTGTCCATGGCCCAGTCGCGGAAATCTTCGCGTAGTTCTTGCACGACCACGCGGCCGGTCTCACCGACGGCCCATGCAAGGGCCATGGTGGTGGCGCCGCTGCCGATGCCGCTTTCAAGGACCCGGTCGCCGGGGCCGACGCCGAGTTCGTAGACGATGCGGCTGGCGTCCTTGGCTTGGATGATGGCGGCCTTGCGGCGCAGGGTGCCGACCAGGTCGGGTAGGTCTGCTTGCAGGACGACGAGGGCCTTGCCGGCGATCTCGATGGC
>JBFGSX010000337.1:0-1650 GCA_041566495.1 Thermoplasmatota archaeon | reverse complement strand
GAATCAGAAGATCGGCCACGCGTCGATCTCGAAGCCGGCGAGCACGGCAGCGGCCAAAGTCAGGGTGGTGAAGATGCGCTTCATGAGTCGTCCCCTTTCGTGAGCGCAGGATCAGGGTAGCCGAACATCTGATCGAGGAATGGTTCCCACTCGGGTATACGGACGAAGGCGGCATTGCTCCAGTCCACCATTCGGCCTTCTGGCGTGACGATGGTGCAGCGACCGTGACCCCGCTCCCAATCCCCAACGACGGACTCGACGACGCCGAAGCGGGAGCCAGCGGCCCAGCGAGCGGGGGCGGTAGTGACTTCAACGACGACATCACCCACATGCAACGTGCCTGGTTGGGATGGTCGTGCGCTGGTGTCCATCCACCAACGTGTGGCGATTTGCTCGGCGTCCATCATCGCCTCCAGGTCTCGTCCAACACGTCCGCCGCTCGCCGCCTCGCCCACCACTGCCCCACCACGTCCGCCACCAGCATCCCGAGGTACAGGAAGCCGACGAAGAGGAGCGCGTACGCGAAGTCAGGCATAGCGGCGTCTCCACGAATCACTGTGGCGGCGGCAAGCCTCCCGGGTGCATCCCTGGGCGCCGCACGACCAGCATCGGTCAGGCATCGGTGGCCTCCTCGCTGCTATCGTCGCCGTGCGCCTCCTCGGGCGCACCCCCCACACTGATAGGAGCATCGCCATGCCCCTTGTCGTACATTCCCAGCACGTAGGTCCGCACTCCGTAGGGGTCAATGGCGACCCCAAGCAAGGCCCAACCCCGCCAGTCGTTCGGGTCGCGGGTCGCTTGAAGCAGGCGATTGGCTTCGGCGAATTCGGCTTCGTAGACCGACCACCAGTTGCGGTCGGCAATCCCGCCTTGGAGTATCGGGTGGTCACTCATGGCTCGTAGGCCCCTCTCTGACCGCGCCATCTGGTTGCTCCTCGGCGCCGCCGTCATCGTCGCCGTGATCCTGCTGGCCGTCGTCCTTGCCAGCCCCGCGGAGGGCAGCGAACCCAGCCACCCAAGTCCAGTACCCGATGTCGGGGTGCCCATCGGTGCAGATGGACACGGTGCGGTCGGTGATGCAGTCAGTCATGCCTCATCCTTCCGTGATCTCATCGACCGGACCCCCGCCGAAGGTGACTGGCGGTACTACGCCTCCGGTGCCGCCACCCCCGCCGAGTACCGATGGCTCCTGGAGGTGGCGTGCGAAGGGGCAGTAGCGTCCGTTGCAGTGCCCGGAGCCACGCCCAGCCTTAGTCATGGCGCAGACGGTGCAGATGCAGAGGCAAGTTGCTGGCCGGTCCTCTGGGACCACGGCCTCATCGACGGCGACCCCGACGCCTGCTACTACGCCTGCGGCGGGTGGGTCACTGCCGAGGACTTCGGGGCTGTCGAGAACGCCTTCCGGGCTGTCCTCATCGCTTGGGGCGTTCCAGCAGAACCGACCGTAGCAGTGGCTTCGCAACCATTGGGGGGTGGTGTTGGTACACCAAACGCAGACACACTCACAGGTCGTAGCAACGTCGACCGCTGGCACCCGCTCGTCGCCCACTACTTCCCCCCCTCCCAGGTCGCCAACGCCCTCCGCGTCATGGCCTGCGAATCGCAGGACAACCCGAACGCCAAGAACCCGCGGTCGTCGGCATCCGGCCT
>JBFGSX010000336.1:0-1685 GCA_041566495.1 Thermoplasmatota archaeon | reverse complement strand
TGGCGCTGATAACGAGTACACGTGCCACTTCCTCGCCGAGACCGGACATCAGAACAGCGATGGATGCCCCACGAACCTCAACACGCTTGTGGCCCCTGACCTTCACATCGGATTCCACAACAACGACGCGGTGGACCATCGCGTCGTCGTGACCATCAATCCGTCGGGAGCGCCGTCTGACGCGGTGTTTGAGGAATGCTTGGCCGCTGGCGACGTGTCCCATAGTGCACCGTCCTACAACGTCGGGCGCCCGACCGACCCGGGCCCGAACATCGGCAACGGCGATGGTACGGTCACCATCGATGCCGCTCAGTTTCCGTCAGGAGGCTCCTTCCGCATTGACTGGTACGATACTTGCCTGCCATGCCCGCCTGAGCCATTGACGCTGCTGGTGGTCTGCGCGGGGCCGAGTAAGACGACTGGAGGCCCCGTGGGCAGCCTCTGACATGCACGTACGATCTTCCCCGCTTTTTCCACGCATGGGCGCCTACGCCATCATGCTGCTCGCCATCTTGGCCCCGATCGCACATGCAGCTTCAATCGAGGAAGTCGCACAATTAGCACACAGCTACTCGCGTGACCAAGCGGCCTACGCAATCGACGGCGAACTGCGGTTCCTGTTCACCAGCGGCCAGTCAGGGGCATTTGAGAACTGGGACATCCTGGCCACCAATCTGGCGACGGGGATCACGGTCGTGGAGTCCGCCGTTCCTGATGGAGCGTCTATACACAGAGGCGTCTTGCTAGAAAGGGACGGTGAGTGGGCACTCCTTGTGGAGCGGGCGGGGAGCGGAGACCTAGCAGACGCCACGTGCAAGACCGGCTGCATCCAGTTATACGGCTACGTGCCCGGCGAAGACCCTGTCTTGCGCACCGCGCTTCCGCTCACGGGTCTTTTCGGTGCTACATGGGAACCTTCCGGACCCAGCCCGTGCGTTGACTCCTGCATCTTGTTCACAGCAGATGATCCGTCGCGCCTTGAAGCTGACATGACCCTCGCGGCGCTCGACCCAGATACATTCGCGGTGGCCATGTTGACCTCAGGGCAGGACCAACCTGCCGGCCACGGCCCGTTCTTCAGCGGTTGGCGGATTGTCGATGGCATCTTGTACGCGCTTGATGGCGGCCCAAACAAGGACACGTCCTTGGTCACGTATGATATCGCGAGCGATGCCTGGTCTGCCACGCCTCTAGACCCCCCGACACGGTTCTGGGTCAGTTCATTGATCTACGCCAACGATCACTTGTACGCCATCGGCGGCTACAATCAGAACGGGGCAAGCTCCACGATACGGGAAATCGCAGGAAACGGAGCCGTCACTCGATCCTGGGACATGCTGCCACAGGGGCGTACCAATATGGCCCTGGCCAATGTCGATGGCCAGGTCGCGATCGTCGGCGGCTATGACGACGCGACGGCCCAGGAGTTCGATGAAGTCCTTGTATTCGACCCGTCGAACCAACCACCGGACGGCCGAATCATCGTCCCCTCCGAGAGCCCGACGGCCGGCCGTCCAACCACATTCTCAGCCACCGGATCGGACTCCGACGGCACGATTGCATCCTACCAATGGACCTTCGGCGATGGTGGCACTGCGGCTGGCGCGCAGGTCTCGCATACGTACAGCAGCGCGGGGACTTACACGGTGTCCGTGACTGTGACGGACGATGAGGGCGCGACGGCG
>JBFGSX010000335.1:0-1689 GCA_041566495.1 Thermoplasmatota archaeon | reverse complement strand
GAGGGCAGCGTCTCCGAGACATCGAACCCGGCCTGAAACCCGGCGGCAAGTATGAGATGGCCAAAATGGTGATCACGGAGCCACCAGGACCCGATGCCAGCGTGGTACGCAAGCTGTGCAAGGAAGCGGTGAGGTTGAACCTGGAACTAGGGAACCCGCAGGATGCGGCGAGAACGTGATGGCAGCGACGATGGGCCGGCCCTCAACCGAAGCGGCGACCATCAGCAACCAAGACCATCAAGCCACTAGACCAGTATATGAACAACCACACATACCGCCGATTGCCTTCTATACAAAGAGTGCCAAGTGGTGAGTATGGGCGCCCCGGCCGAGTTCGTCGTCATCCGCCACATCCTGACGCATCCCGACGACACGCCCGCCGAAGTGGCCAAGCACTGCTCGCTCCGTGACGCAACCGTGCGCGCGGCATTAAAGCGCCTCTTGGCAGCCGATCTGATTGGCCATGAAGGGATGCTCTTGGATCGCTTGCGCCACCTCCCCAGACGCATCAAGCATCGCCAATACACGTTCAGGGCACCCAATGCGGACCAGTTCCTGAACGGCCTCGAGGCCCCGTTCTGGCTGAGTGGCGAATACGCGGCAGCCATGGATGGCTACGACCTGGTGCCCGAGCGCGCCATGCTGTACATTGATGCCGACGACTTGCCAGCCGCCGTCAACGCCGCCCAGGCGTGCTACGCCAAGATTGCCCCCGCATCGAAGAGCAACATCGTCGTCAAACTGGCAGACCCGTGGCTTGACCTCAACCCGAACACGGAGCTCGTCGAACGGGGCCAGCGCCTGCTTGATTACTTGGACAGCCACCACATCCAATTGCTGCGGGAGCTGAGCCATGCCTGAGCACTACTCTGCCAAGGCACTTGGTCGCACGAAGGCACTGTACGACTCGATACGGGCCTGGACCACCACGCGGAGCGACGTCAGCATCATTGGTGGCTGGGCAGTCTACGAGCACGTGGAGCCGGGCCACGCCATGCAGAGTCGCGACGTCGATATTGTCCTCCACACTGAAGATGCCCTACTGGATTTGAACCGCCACATCCCGCAGTGGAATCTGCGCTGGCGCACGAAAGGCGGCAAGCGATTCCCCGATGCCCACTTCAGCGACGAGGATCCGCTGATTTTCCGACTGGACGTCTTCACCACGAAGACCAATCCCACGTGGACACAGCGGTTCGGTCGGCAAGGCGCCGGGAACGTCAAGTCGTGTCCCGTAGGCTCCGTGCCTTCGTTGGACTGGGTCGTGACTGACAAGCTGCACACCGCAACGCTGCGGCGCGGCGCTGATGCGGCAGACAAGCGTGCCAAGGACTTGATCGATGTCTACAACCTTGTCTTCCACAATGTCCACGCGGCACTCCCTCAGCGCCTCGAAGCAGCTGTGCCCGTCGACGCGCGGCGAGGAGCCGTTGCGGGCATCGCCGAAGCGGCCACGACCCGCCCCGAGTACGCAGAGAAATTGGAGACGCTACGACGGTGGTTGGAAGCGTGAAGCATCGGCCTGGGCGCTCCGCGAACACCCCCTACGTCGCATTCGACCTCAAGCGATTCAAGGAGGTAATACAAGCATGGAAATCCGAATCCGACGCAGCCTGACCGGCGCCCAACTGCAAGATCACTTGCTGGCCAAGTACGGCAGTCGCGACGAGATCGAGGGCCGCGCCGAAG
>JBFGSX010000334.1:0-1710 GCA_041566495.1 Thermoplasmatota archaeon | reverse complement strand
CTTCCTGGTCATGAGTTACGGGGAGCGCCGTACCATCACGGTCCCGGACGCAGACGAACGGATGCCCGCCAGCATCAACGGCTTCGGATCCCACTCAGGCACCGCATACAGGTGGGAAGGGTTCGGAGGAGACGAACATCAACCCTTCAACGAATTCGAGGTCCGCGTCATTGACGCCCAATCCCGCAGCACCGTCGCCACATTCCCCATGGGCCAGAACGGCGAGCAAGCCGGCTTCACGTTCACCTTCCAAGATGATGGAGATGGGCAATTCGATGGTGGGGACAGCTTCACGATCAGTCACCCGGACTGGGCCAGTACCAACCAGTATGACGTGGTGGTCTGGGATCGTTGGGCCGACCGCGAACTGGGCGACGCCCCCATCCCCGGCCTCGGCGCACTCGCCGTCGTGGGCTTGCTAGGCGCCGTGTGGCTTCGCCGCCGATGATGCGCAAATGGCCCACTGGCCACGCCATGCAGATCGGGTCCCTGTTCGTGACCCTCGTATTGCTCAGTGGCTGCTTCAGTGACAAAGTGACAGAAGCAGACATGCGCAGAGCCGTCGAGGACGCCATCATTGCGTTCCCTGACGACGTGGGCCCCGGTGGCGACTTGGCCAGCATCAACGCCGGTGGAGACATCACTGTCCAGACCCAAGTCGGTAGCCTGCAAGGGCGAGCCACCATCCAACCGGTGCTCACCGTGACGCTCGGATCAGGGGACGACGTCTTGCTGGCTGGACGAGCGTTGAGCATGGTGTACCAAGCGTACTGCGACGAGGACCGCATCATCGCCATCACCCAAGGGGGCACCAATTTCGGCTACCCCGACACCAGTGCAGAAGCCCGCAACCCCGTCGGGGTCTGCACCGGCGCAGGAGCAGAAACGATCCTGCTGCGCTACTTCGACTTCCCCCAACTCGACCCCTCCATCTTGACAGGCAATCTGCGACTCGAAGAAATGGAGGAACAAGGCATCGAAGCGGTGGGCAAGAAGACCTACGCAGGCACCTACCTCGTCGAAGGCCAAGACGGCACGACGCTGTTGACCATCACCGCCAAAGATGGTCGCATCACTCGCATCATCAGCCAGAACGACAACGCCCACCTCAAACTGGACATGGTCTACGCAGACCGCGTCACCATCACCCCGCCCAGCGCCGATCACCGGGTCCCCAGCCCCGTCACAGGCAACGTCACCCGAGACGAGAACGGTTGGACATGGCAAGGCACCACCATGGAGGGCGGACCCGTCGCGGAGTACACCCTCCACGTCTATCCTGAGAACACCGACGTGGGATGTGGCACGAGTGCGACGCCCACGGTGTCGTTCGCCTTAGGGGCTGGTGCCGAGCAGAGCAAGGACGGCTGGCAATTGTTCTTCTTCGACGACGGGGACGGCACAGTGGGGGACGGTGACGAGATCATCATCAGGCAACCCAGTGGCGCCGTGCAGGAATTCCACCACGTCGTCGCCTTCAACGACGACTGGGCCGGTCAGACCGCCACCACGACTTGCGCCATTCCGGGACCTGCGCCCCTGTTGAGCATCATCGCCGTGCTCGGCTTCGTGGCCTTGCGTCGCTTACCAAGACGCTTCTAAATGCGGCGCCAGCGCCTCGTACGCCGCTTCCGCTTCATCCTTGACCGCCGTCTTCAGCAACACCTTGCCATTGCTGTAGATCGTCGACTCGGTGCCCTTCTTGACGAG
>JBFGSX010000333.1:0-1721 GCA_041566495.1 Thermoplasmatota archaeon | reverse complement strand
TCGCCGCCGTCCGCATGGCTGAATCCGGCCGCGACCTCAGCATCCAGAAAGAACACTTTGGCCACAAACTGGTGGATGCGTTGGGTGGCGAAGACATCGATTTCGAATCCGACGAGTTCAGTCGCACGTTCTGGGTCAAATGCAAGGACCGTCGCTTCGCTTACGACATCCTTCACCCGAGGATGCAAGAGTGGCTGCTCGAGAGCGGCCGCAGGCACTGGCAGTGGCAGGATGGCACCCTCCTGATCTACGAGACCGGCCGACTGGAGGCCCGCTGGCTCGACGGGCTGCTGGGGCAGGTCTTCGGCTTCATTGAGCGCTTGCCTCGCCACCGCAGCGTCGCCGAAGCCTCCACATAGCGCCCGAGGGTCGCCATTGCGTGGAGCCAGAACGGGTCGATGTATTGGTGGTCGGAGCCGGCCCCGTCGGCAGCAACACGGCGCGCCTCTTGGCGCAAGCCGGCTACGACGTGGTCATCGTCGAAGAACACCCCGAAGTCGGGATCCCCGTGCAATGCGCCGGCCTAGTGACTCCCCGCCTCTTCGAACACACCCCCTTCCCGATCGGCGACCTGCACCAGAACGACCTGCACGGCGCCAAGATCTACGCCCCAGATGGGTCGGCCATCGTCTTCGAGACCGACAAGATCCAAGCCCAAGCCATGGACCGCGCAGGCTTTGACCAACGGATGGCCGACCACGCCGTCGCTGCTGGTGCCGAGTTGCGCACCGCCACCAAAGCCGTCAGCGCCAAGCGCGTCGATGGCGGCGTGGAGGTGCTCCTGCAACACGATGGCGAACGCACGGCCATGTTCTGCCGCCTCCTCGTCGGCGCCGACGGCATCCGCGGCAGCGTCGCACGTTGGTTCAATTTCCCCCCCGTGGACGAACAGGTCAGTGCCTACGAAGTGGAACTGGATGGTTGCACATTACCCGACGGCGACCGCATCATCCCCATGTTCGCCGGCCGCGCACAAGCGCCCGGCTTCTTCTCCTGGATCATCCCCGTCGGCGGCAAGCGCACCCGCAGCGGCCTCGCGGTCGCACCGGGCATGAACGAAGCCGCCGCCAAGGCGTACTACGAACGCATGTTCGAAGACCCTCATAGCGCTCCATACCTCAAGGGCTCCAGCGAAGTTTACCGCATCATCGGGGGCATCCCCCTTGGCCTCCGCCGCCGCCTGGTGGACGACCACGTGGCCCTCGTCGGCGACGCCGCCGGCATGGCCAAACCAACCAGTGGCGGGGGCATCTACATGGGCCTCGTCGCCAGCGAACACCTTGCTGCCATCGCCGACGCCTGCCTCGCCTCGGACCAACTCAGCCGTGCCCACCTTCGCCCCTACGAGCGCCTCGTGAAGCGTGGCATCGCACGTGAACTGCGCAAAGGGGACATCTTGCGGGGCATCTACAAGCGCTTCACCGACGGCGATCTGAACCTCTTGGCAGACTTGTGCAACAAACCCAAGGTGCGGGCGGTCATCGAAAAACACGGGGACATCGACTACCCCAGCCGCCTCGTCATCCCCATCCTCGCTGCGGAGCCTCGCTTCGCCATGCTCTTCATGCGCGCCATCCTGCGAGGTTCATCATGAGGGTCGGCGGCGCAGTGCCTATCACCATCTACTACACGGCCCAGGACGACGCCAAGAAGAACACGGCCGTCCGTCTGGGTAAGAAGGGCTTCGCCCGTTTGGTGGATGATCAGAAGCACCTCAAGGA
>JBFGSX010000332.1:0-1738 GCA_041566495.1 Thermoplasmatota archaeon | reverse complement strand
TCGAAGAACGCGTCGTCCAGGTCACTTGGTTTCAGGGGACGGCCTTCGTTGCCACCGTAACCGGCGTGGTCGGGGCCTTCGTCGACGTAGCGGCTGACAAGGTAGTACCAGGAGTAGAATGTGGAGTCGGCGATGGGTTCGACGATCCAGTCTTCCTTGAACGGGAACTGGGTGCCAAGCCAGGAACCCCGGCGGACGCAGGCGCGGTCACCGAACCAGCGCATGACGTTCTCGATGTCGTCAGCATAGCGCTGGGGGTAGATCGCCATGGATTTGGCGTGGTCGACGGATGCATCGGTCCAGGCTTCGTCTGCGTAGTGGATGAAGTCCTGGTCAGGGATGCGCTTGACATCGACGATCTCGCCGGCGCGACTGATGACGGTCTCGCTGAACTGACGCAGGAGGCGACCATGGTCGGCGGAGGTGAAGTCCTCACGCAGTTGGTCCTTGATCTCCCGGATGCACTTGCCTGCGTATGGGCCACAGGCGTCATTCAGGATGCCCTTGTTGAATTCGTCCGCGTAGATCTCCTCGGTGGCGGCCTCGAGGGCCTTCTTGTCGAGTTGGTTCTTGACGCCGTGCTTGGTGCAGGCGACGCGGGCTGGAAGGTCCGTGTAGCCTTCGATCTTGACGATCTGAGGCGGTTCGCCCAGGCTCTCCAGGAGGCCTGCGTCGTTGTAGGCGGCCCAGTCGAAGGGGGCGTGCCCGGGGACGCTCATGACGATGCCGGAGGCGATCATGGGGTCGACGAAGGAGCCGGCGACGATGGGCACCTTGGCACCCGTCACCGGAGCGGTGGCGGTGGCACCCACCAGTTCGCTGCCCATGATCTGGATGTCCAGGGCTTCTGCCCGCTCCATTTGCCATTCGAGTTTGGTGCGGCCTTGCTTGGAGGCGATCCATACTTCGGAGTCGTCTTCGTCGCCGACGGCGCCGTCCTTCCACACGCGCACCAATTCGTATTCGTGCTCCGGGTGGACCCAGAGATTGGTGACCCCGTACACGGTCTCCGGGCGCAGGGTGGCACAGGGGAGGATGATGTGGTCGAAGTTGTCGTCGGTGTCGACGATGTCCCCGGTAGGGATCTGGAAACGCAGGGCGACGAACTCTTGGATCTCGGCGCTGCCGCCTTGCTTGATGTCGGTCTCGGACTTGTCCACCGCGACCGGGCCCGCGACGGGGCAGAAGGGCGCGTAGTGGGGCTTCTGGATGAGGTAGCCGAGGTCGTTGAGGCGGCGGAATTGCCACTGGATGAACTTCTGGTAGCCTGGGTCGATGGTGGTGACGTTGCGCCGCTCATCGATGAGGAAACCGAACTTCTTCCAGTAGTCCTGGGTGTAGACGTGGGCGAAGTAGTCGACGACCTTCTGGGGATCCGTCAGGTCTTCGATGGGGCCTTCGTAGCCGTTGCTGCGCAGGTACTCGGTCTTCTCGCCGCGCTCGACGTCCTTGGCGAAGGCGACGGCGGGGATGCCGCTGGCGTGGAAGCCAGCGGGGTAGAGGACGTTGTGGTCGGTCTGGCGCTTGTACCTGGAGAAGACATCCGCGTAGGTGAAGCCGCGCAGATGCCCGACGTGCAAGTAGCCACTGATGCCGGGGTAGGCGAAGTGGATGAAGTAGCTCGGCTTCGAGTCGTCGCGCTCTGCATGTTGCAGACGTGCGTCCCACCAGCGCTGTTGCCACTTTTCTGTGACGGAATCCAGGTCCCACTCGGCCATGACATGGCGGCGACCTGGCG
>JBFGSX010000331.1:0-1761 GCA_041566495.1 Thermoplasmatota archaeon | reverse complement strand
GTCGAGGTAGGTGATGAAGTCGTCACCGAGGTCGACGCCGACGATGCCGGGCACGGCGCAGACGGCCGCACGGACAGCGGGGGTCACGATGCTGCACTGGATGAAGCCGTTGAAGGTGGTCTCGACGACGATGGGCAGACTACCGGGGTCTTCCGTGAGTTGGATACGGACGACAGGGGGCTTGTCCACGCCGGCTTCCACGGAGGCACTGGCCTGGACCTTGTCGTAGCCGACCTTGGTGGCTTCGAGGAAGTAGCTGCCCGGCTCAAGGTCCTTGAACAGGAAAGCGCCGTTGGCGGTGGTGGTGGATTCTAGGCCGAGCGACGGGAGTCGGACGACGACGTCCGGGATGGGGACGATGGAAGCATCGACCACGACGCCGCGGATGAGGCCCGTCGTGGAGGTCGCTTCGGCGCCCTCGAATTCTTCGAAGGCTTCGTCGGGTTGGGAGTTCGTGGGGGCCGACGAATCGGCGCAGCCTGCAAAGGCCACGGCGAGGACGACGGCGAGTGTCAGCACACGCATCCATCCGGACTCCTCTCCTTACTTCAAGAGGTTTGCCGCGTTTCTGGTGCTCAGTTCGGGAGGGGGTGGTCGCCGTCGCTGGTGTAGCGCCAGCCTTCCAGGACATCCAGATTGTAGAAATTATGCATGTACACCGTGGCACTCTGGTCGATGGTGACCCCGCAGCCGAAGCCGTAGATGCCGGTGCATAGTTCGTGGGGCCCCCCGAAGAAGCGGAGGGCGATGCCTCCATCGTCCATGATGCCGTCCCGGTTCGCCTCGATGGTGGCGTTGTCCAGGTAGGCAAGGGCGGGGGAGTAGGAGGTCTCACGGTAGCCAATGTGGGTGTTGCCGCCGGGGGTGATCTCCCAGATGAACATGCCCGCAGCCGCCTGGGTGCTTTCCCAGACCAGTTCCGCTTGCACGTGCTGGGGTTCACTGTCGAAGGCGTGGTAGAAGACGCTCTGGTCACCGATCTGGCTGGCCACGATGGGGAATGTGGTGCAGCCGACACTGGTGGCGAAGACCGCGGCGCCACAGGTCAGGTAGCCGTTGAACTTGAGGGGCTCCACCATGGGCTCCAGGCCGGGGATCTTCTCGATCTGCATCCGCACGATGTCGGGCTTGGCCACGCCGGCCTCCACGGGGACGCTGGCCTGGACCTTGGTGTGGGCGGCCTTGGTGGCCTCCAAGAAGTAGGTGCCTGGTTCGAGGTCCGCGAAGCCGAACAGGCCTTGGTCGCTGGAGGTGGTCGAAAGTCCCAGACTCTTGATGGTCACAGTAGCATCGGCGATGGGGGTGATGGCGGCGTCCACGATGACGCCCCGGATGATGCCGGTGCTGCTGGTGGCTTCCAGGTCATCTTCGAAGTCCTGGAAGTCGTCTTCGTCGGCGGGCGCCGGGTCGGATTCGGAGCAGCCACTGAGGGTGACCGCAGCGAGCATCAACAGGGTCAGGGCGACCTTCATACCCGTTGAGCGTCCGCCGGGCACTTAGCCCTTGCCGGCCAGATCAACTCGGAGGCGTCGGTTCGCCATCCTCGATGTACAGGTAGCCGGGGTCGGGGCTGAAGCCGTAGAACACCGTGGTGAAGACCGTGAAGCGTTGCTCGAAGGTCAAGCCCAGGGTGCCGCTGCTCTCAGCCAGACCTTGGTTGAAGACCCGGATCATGAGGTCGTGGTCACGGCCGAAGCCGATGGTGTCCACCCCTTCTTCATCCAGGGACAGGACCAATGGCGAAGTGCCGGCGGTCTCCTC
>JBFGSX010000330.1:0-1802 GCA_041566495.1 Thermoplasmatota archaeon | reverse complement strand
GATCAGGTGCACGGTGCGGCGACTTTGGAGCCCCTTATGAGCATTGGCGGAGCGCTACCAGTCTATCACCTTGCGATCCCGCCAGAACAAGCCACTGGGGCCCCCCGGCGGCAGGATGCAGAGCCAGACCACCCCATCGGCGCCTCGTTCCAGGCTGCGGGGAGCGTTCTGACCACCCATGTCGGTGCGGACCCAGCCGGGGCAGACGCTGTTGGCGATGAGGCCCCGCATGCCGTATTCGCCGTGCAGGTAGGCGGTGAGGCCATTGAGGCCGGTCTTGCTGACCCGATAGGCGGGTGCGCTGCCAGACATGCCTTCTCCGAGGGCGCCCATGCCGCTGCTGACGTTGACGACCCGGGCCCCTGGGCGCTCCAGTAGGAGCGGGAGGGCGTGTTTGGTCATCAGCATCGGACCTCGGAG
Organism: Thermoplasmatota archaeon; assembly: GCA_041566495.1. Lineage (GTDB taxonomy): Archaea > Thermoplasmatota > E2 > JACPAO01 > JAHFTW01 > JBFGSX01. The sequence continues at coordinate 1,382 of JBFGSX010000330.1, read as the reverse complement.
GTTGGTGGCAAGGACGTCGTCCAGGCGCGTTGTTTCGAGGGTATGAAGGGCGCTGCCGTGCCAGTCCCCGATGGCGGCGTTGTTCACCAGGACGTCAAGGCGACCCGTTTCGGCACGGATCCGTTGGATGGCGCCTTCGATGCTCGCTTCATCCGTGACATCGAGGGCCACAGGGCGCAAGGCACCCGCGGTGACCGCCGGAGCATCGACCGTGGGGGCGGGGTCACGGGCGCCGGCATAGACCGTGGCGCCCAGGGCGACCAGTTCGATGGCGACCTGGGCTCCGATGCCCCGGTTGGCGCCGCTGACCAAGGCGACCTGACCGTCCAAGGAGTCCAACACGGCGACGTCCATGCCATGTCATCGACCCAAGGGCACGTGGTGTTTGCTGTCCGGGTCGCTCAGGATGTATCGAGGCGGCTGCCGTCACGGGGACAGAAGGCCTCATCATTCCCACGGGCCCGGTACCCGCACAGGGAGCACCCGGCGCTCGGGCTGGGCGGCGCCCGGCGGCCGAATCCAAGGAAGGCAAAGGGTAGGAACAGGGCGAAGGCGAAGCCGCCGATGCCTGCAGCCCAGAGGCCCAGGGTGACGGCGATGCTTGCGATGAGTCCGAGGGCGAAGAGGGCCCAGCGGTTCATTCGATGCTGGCGATGTAGGCGGCAGCGTCCATCAAGCCGTCGACTTCCTTGGGGTCATCGAGTTTGAGGCGCAGGAGCCAGCCGCCACCGTAGGGGTCGTCGTTGATGGTCTCGGGGGCGTCCTCGAGGGCGCCGTTGACCTCGATGACCTCGCCGGCGAGGGGCATGTAGAGATCACTGACGGACTTGACCGATTCCACGACGCCGAAGCCCTGCTCCGTGTCGAAGTGGTCGCCCTCTTGGGGGAGTTCCACGTAGACGATGTCGTTGAGTGCGGCCTGGGCGTGGTCGGTGATGCCGATGACGGCTTCGTCGCCTTCGACGCGGACCCATTCATGGCTGGCACTGTAGCGGAGGTCGGACGGGGTCTCGGACACGTTGCTGCGCAGCCGATGTGGGACTTTTAGACCCTCGGGGTCCGGCGCCGGCACTCTCCGAAAGGGGTAAATGGAAGACCTGAGTCGGCGACAAATGCCCCGCAACCGCGGGGAACTCCCCTGGCAACAGGGGCGACTCGGCTTCGGCCGCGTCATCTCTTCCCGGACCTAGCTCAATAGGTAGAGCGGTGGACTGTAGATCCGCAGGTTACCGGTTCAATTCCGGTGGTCCGGACTTTCTGGCCTTTCACGAGGCCTGGGTCGGCAAGGCGTCCGCGACGCCTGTTCCAGCATCTCTTGGAGCGCAGCCCCGGCCCGAGGGCACAATCCACCACACCCACACACAATGGAGTGCGGGGAGTTC
>JBFGSX010000329.1:0-1837 GCA_041566495.1 Thermoplasmatota archaeon | reverse complement strand
GCGTTCGCTGACGGTGTGGCCCTGGGTGCAGCGGCTTCGCCGCTATCCCGTTCGTCTCGTGCAAGCACGCGCCGAACGTCCGCTCACTTCGTTCGCCGAGCCGTCGTCCTCGTTAGGCTGAGCCTTCCTCGGCCACCGGCTCCCCTTGACCCCATCGCGACGCGACGGCGCCAAGGTCCGCTCGGCTGCGCCTCACTGAGCCGACACTTCTTCGGCTGCTACGCAGCCTCATCCGTTGTCGCAGCGGCTTCACCGCTGCCCCCTTTCGACTCGTGCAAGCACGAGCCGAAGGTCCGCTCACTTCGTTCGCTGAACCGTGGCAACCGTCGAGCTCTACGAGCTCTCCTCTGCCACAGGTTCGATCTCCACCATCACGGTGGCGGCTTCGACGTTCTGGCCCGGCTTGACATGGATCTGCGTCACGACCCCCGCAATGGGGCTCTTCAGGTCGTTCTGCATCTTCATGGCCTCCAAGACCAGCAAAGGCGAACCCTCGGTGACGGTGTCCCCGATCTTGACCTGCACTTCGACGATCTTGCCAGGCATCGGGGGTTTGATGCGGCCATCCCCGCGGCGGCCCTTACCACCTGCGCGGACCAACTCGGGCTTGGCACGCTGGACCGCCAGGTCCAGGGTGTGGGGGCCCTCATTGATGTGGCCGGCTTCCAGGCGGAAGTCGAAGGCATTGCCATCGACATTGACCTTGTAATGGCCCTTGCCCGCGGTCTCCACAATGGGTTCGAACGGGGTGCCATCGACGATGAACTTGGGCCCATCGGCGTGCTCTTGGACCTGCACGTAGTAGCGGCGGCCCTCAAGATCGAATGCGTACCTCATGCGGTGGCCTCCGACGTGGTACTGGCGGGTACCTTTCCAGCGCTTCGCTGAGAGGCTTCGCTGTGAGTCATTGGAAGACCCCCGCGGATTCACGGCGGCTACGTTGGCCCCAGGCGTTCAAGCGGCGGCGGCCGAACTCATCGACGCCGACGTTCTTGCCATTGCTCTTGCCGAATCCGTAGCTCTTGGCCACGAAAGCATCGATGCCCCCGGGTTCTTGGTTCAGGGCTGCCGCGAGGGCGGCGAGCTTGAGCTTGATCTCGGTGCTGGCTTCTTCCTGGACGCCATTGTAGCGTTCCAGGACCCGGTGCTCGTCCAGGTACTTGGTGGTCATGTCGCCGTCGCAGAACGCGGGGTCGTTCATGAGCATCAAGTGCAGGCCACGGTTCGTGACCAGGTCGCCGAGGTCGTATTCGACGAGGGCGCGGCGCATCTTCAGGATGGCCTCCATGCGGTCTTTACCGGTGGTGATGAGCTTGGCGACCATGGAGTCGTAGCTGCTTGGCACGACGAAGCCAGGGTACAGGAACGTGTCCACGCGGATACCGTTGCCTTGCGGCGGCACATGGCGGCGCACCGGGCCGGGGGTCGGCATGAACTTGTTGCCGGGGTCCTCGGCGTTGATGCGGCATTCGATGCTCCAGCCACGGCGGCGGGCATCCACATCGGCCTGCGTGTAGCCCAACTCTTCGCCCATGGCGATGCGGATCTGCTCACGGACCAGGTCGACGCCGTAGACTTGTTCGGTGACGGGGTGTTCGACCTGCAGGCGGGTGTTGACTTCGTTGAAGAAGAACTCGCCATCCTCCCACAGGAACTCGGCGGTCCCGGCGTTCCAGTAGCCGACGTCCTGCAAGAGCTTGCAGACGGAGCCACCGACACGGTCGCGGTCCTCCGTGGACACGACGACGCTGCCGGCTTCTTCGATGAGCTTCTGGTGGCGGCGTTGGATGCTGCACTCGCGCTCGCCGTAGTGCACGACGTTGCCGTGCTCATCGGC
>JBFGSX010000328.1:0-1841 GCA_041566495.1 Thermoplasmatota archaeon | reverse complement strand
TGATGCTGGCGGCGGTCACCAGCCTCAGGTTTGCGTACGATCGCCCCAAAGGGCCCGACGCCAACCCCAAATAGACTCGCGTCCCAGGTTGAACCCATGTTGTCCTTACGCCGCCTTCACCGCGAGGATGGCGAGACCGGTCACTTCGGGGAGTTCTTCCTCGGACTGGGGGCCTTCGTCCTTGCTGGTGGATTGCTCATCATCCTGCTGGGCGCCCAAGCCGAGCCTTCCACATCCACTACGTCCATCGGCACCGATGCGGTGACGGCAGGGTTCCTCTTTGTCGTTGGAGGCATCGGCATCGCCACCTTTGGTGCCTTCGGGGTCTACAGTGGCTGGGGGCGCCACCATGCGCGCTTTGATGCTGGCGGAGACAAGGCGGTCTCCAACGATTACGACCCGATGGGCCGCTGATCAGCGGAACTTGAAACGCAGGATGGCCACGATACCGCCGAATGCGTTGCGCAAGATGCCGCCTTCTTCGCTGGCCGTGCTGACAATGTGCACGATGGTGCCTTGGGCTTCCGCCAGATCGGAGAGTTCCTCGATGAGGTCCTGAGCTTCCCATTCGACGTTGTTGGCGCCGCCCCAGAGCTTGGCCACTTCGGAGACCTTCAGGTCCACCTTGTGGTCCTCCACCGTGGCGAACATCTCCTCCTCGGTCTTCTTGTGGACGAACTTGACGCGCTTGCGGCGCAGGTCCTCCGAGATCATCAAGTGGTCCACGGCGCCCATGATGAGCGCTTCGCGGACCTGGTCCTCACCGTATTCGGCAAGGCCGCCATCGGAGTTGCTGGTCTCCTTCAGGAACCGCTGCATGAGGTGCTTGTCCTCGAGCATGCCGATGCCCTGGATCGCCACGCCTGCGGCTTCGACCAGTTCCTTCAGGCCCTGGTCATCATCGGTGTAGCCGGTATCGAACGTCTGCTTGTGGACGATCTTCTTGACCTCGTGGTGCAGGTAGCCATGGTCGACGAAGTAGTCCTTCGTGGGGCCGGGGCCGCCGACGATGACCGCCTTCAGGTTGGGCTCAGCCAAGAAGATCTCACTGGCGATCTCAGCCTCGTGCTTGAACCACTGGTCCGCGGCTTCTTCCGTCAAGCGCTCGAAACGGCGCTGGGACTGACCACCGCGGCCATGCTTGCTGGGCACCATGGATTGCTTGTTGTGCATGGCCACGATGACCTTGCCCCGGAGCAAGCCGATGCTGCACTCCTTGCGGTCGATGATCATCAGGCCGTAGACGTCCTCGGTCGCCATCATGCCCAGGAGGGGCTCGACGTTGAACGTGGAATCACAGCGGTATTGGTAGGTCTGCACCGGAGCCGGGGGCTCGAACACGTGCGCGACCTGGGTGGTCTTGTTGCCCCCCGCGGCCACGTTGCCGACAAAGGCGGCGATGCCATTGGCCGGAGTGCGGTTCCAGACCTTGAGACGGGCCATCATGGACGTCAAGGCAGATTGCACGGCAGAGCCGGTCTGCTTGGACTTGATGTTGGATGCCTGGCCGAGTTCTTCGCGCAGCATCGCCATGGCGTCGCTGATCTGCCGGGTCGGAGGGACGTACAGCGTCACCAGTTCCGTGCCCATGCCGCGGTAGGACCCAAGGTCCTCCACTGTCCGCTTGAAGACGTACTTCTGACGCTCCGTCCACTCGTCGATGGCCAACAGGGGGCGCGAGTGGGCCCATGTATTTGAAGCCCGGGACGCCGCAGGGCTTCCCAGACCCCCGGGGCCCCAGGACGACCCCATGGAGCAGCCGGGGCGCCCACGCCGGTGCATTCATCCGAGAGGGCTTCCTGGAGGAATCCGTGGAAAAGGTCGTCCTCGCCATGGGTGGC
>JBFGSX010000327.1:0-1861 GCA_041566495.1 Thermoplasmatota archaeon | reverse complement strand
GGTCTACTTGTCCGACCCGGCCCGCACGCCGGGAGCGGAACTGCGGACCATCATCCGCATCCCGGTCGCCTGAATCGGCCGCTCGCCCCCAAGGAATAATCAGGACTGAGAATGAAGTCCAGGGCTTATCTGGCTCGCCGGCTCATCTGGGTATGCGGCCCATGCGGCCCTATCGGAGTCCATTGACATGAACATCATGACGCGTTTGAGGATTGTCGGCATCGCGCTGGTCGTAGGAGGTCTGGGACTCGCCGGGGCCGGGTTCCTGTATGGTTTGCCGTTGGCGGACGACGGCCTGGATGCGGCCCAGCAGATGTATGAGGCGCAGGGCATCACCTTGGCCTACGATGAACAGGGCCGGCTGCTCGACCGCGGCACCCCAGAAGGGGCCGATGCCATCATGGCGTTGCTGGTCGATGAATACCAGTACCCCGTGGATCGGAGCAATTTCGATCCCGGCGACCCGGTCGTCAACACCCGTGACGAGCTGATGTACCAATACGCCGTGATCACCTACCACGTGCTGCACGGCACCGCTGCTGTGACGCTCACCGCCGAACAGGTCCCCATCACGTACCGGGGCGTCGAGTACACAGAGCCAGGTACGTACGATATCGAGGTCGGCGCCTACTATGCCGAACTCGACCGCACCCACCCCATCGAAGGGCAGCTCCGCGGCGCATGGAGCCCTCTGGCCTTGTCGTTGACCTCGATGCTGGCCGCCGGTCACGCCAACCAGGCTGCAGGTGAACTGGCCTCGGCCACCAGCCTGGGCATCGGCTTCATCGGCCTGCTCTTCGCGGCCGCCGGCGGTGGCGCTGTCTGGATCAGCTACGGCCGGCCTGGACAATAGCGCAGGCGGCGGGTCAACGGAGCAAGAAGACGAGCACGAAGGCGAGGTGCATCATGCTGCCCGCGAGGACCAGTAGGTGCCAGTAGCCATGGTCGCCGATGAGCCAGGTGCCGGCACGGTCTCGCCAGTACAGCACCGCGCCCCCTGTGTATGCGATGCCGCCTAGGAACACCAGGGCCAGGGCAGGCCACGGCAGTTCCAGGATGCGCGGCAACGCCAGGACGGCAGCCCAGCCAAGGAAGATGTAGGCCGCTTGGTGGATCCACTGCGGCGTCTTGTGCACGGTCAGGAGGATGGTGATGCCGGTGATGGCGAAGCCCCATTCGATGGCCAGCAACGTCCACCCAAGACCCCCACCCACGAGCAGCAAGGCCAGCGGCGTGTAGGTCCCCGCGATGAGCATGTAGATGGCCGATTGGTCCAATCGGAACAACCACGCGGACGCCCGCTTGTGGGGGATGGAATGGAAGAGGGCGCTCGTGGTGAAAACGGCGAGCAAGGAGACGCCGTACACCGCCGCGCTGGCGATCTCTAGGGCCCCGTCCGCCATGATGATAAGGATCGGGAACGCAGCGATGGCCAGTCCGCCGCCGACCATGTGGCTGATGGCGTTGAACGGTTCCTTGAGGCCCACGACGCGGCCATGGCGAGGCCCTCTATGGCCTTGCGGGCTGCCAGGTAATCTCCAGCCATGTCTCTTGCCCGGGTGCCATGGCTTTTCCACGGAGGCCCGGTCTCGTCTCCATGGCCCACGGCATGCTCACTACCATCCGCATGGCGCTGCGCATCTTGCCGCCGCCGCTGCGAGAGCGCTGGGCCGTCAAGCTGTTCATGACACGCCGCGACCACGGCGAGCCCGCCCGTGAAGGCCTAGTCCGCGAGCGCGGCGAAGCCACGACCATCGCGGGGCACGCCGCTGTGGCCTTTGGTCCGGCCGACGGCCCGGTGGCGTTGTTGATGCATGGCTGGGAAGGTCGCGGCCTGCAATTGGCCGCCTACATCGAGCCC
>JBFGSX010000326.1:0-1867 GCA_041566495.1 Thermoplasmatota archaeon | reverse complement strand
TTGCCGGCAAGGATCATCAGGTCGGCCCAGGAGATGCGGTTGCCGTACTTTTGTTTGATCGGCCACAACAAGCGGCGGGCCTTGTCCAGGTTGCCGTTGTCAGGCCAGCTATTGAGCGGGGCAAAGCGCTGTTGGCCGGAGCCGGCGCCGCCCCGACCATCGCCGGTGCGGTAGGTGCCGGCGGCGTGCCATGCCATGCGGATGAACAGGCCACCGTAGTGGCCATAATCGGCAGGCCACCAGTCCTGGGAATCGGTCATGAGCGCGTGCAGGTCCTTCTTGAGTGCCTTGTAATCGAGCTCTTGGAACGCTGCGGCGTAGTCGAAGTCAGGGCCCAGTGGATCGCTCTTGGCGGAATGCTGCGCGAGGATCCGGAGGTTGAGCTGGTTGGGCCACCATTTGTCATTCGATGGCATGCTATGGTTGGTGATTCCGTGCGCCACCGGGCACTTGCCTGCGTCCATGTGGGGAACGGATTCAGGCCAGCACTCAAAAGCAACCCCTGCGGGCGCAGCGGCGCATAAGAGGTGGTGTGCTCCCCATAGGCGTAGTTCCACCCACCTCCCCGCCACGCCGAAGTGGTTGTCGGTTTGAATCCATCATGGGAGACTGGGAGAACATGGGACAATCAACCCCCACCACGACCATGGCGCTCGATTCCTTTGAGCACCGCTACGCACAGTTCCGCAGCGAACTCCACCCGCGGGAGAGGGTATGGTTCGACGAATTGGTATGCCGCGCACGCCGCCACAGCAGCGCCATCAACCGACGGCCACACATGGACTTCGAACGACCCGTGATGCTGGCCATGATGATGGAAGGCATGCGGGACCTGGAAGACACACGGGCCGAACTAACGGCGACGAAGCAGCAACTGGACGAAGCGTGTCGCGCCCTGGCCGAAGCCGGCCTCGTACGGCGCCGCGTCCGTGTCATGCGGCCCGAAGAGATGGGGCGCATCGGACAGCGGAGGCTGGAGGATGTCGCCGCCTAAGGCCCGCATGATTGTCGCGTTACGCGAACTGGCTCAGACTCAACAGGTTCCCGTCGGGGTCCCGGAAGTACGCCACGCGGTCCTCTCCGAAGGCTACGATGCCGTCCTCGGCAGGCATGCCGACATCCACGAACTCGATGCCCCGTTCCCGCAGTTCTGCTACGGCCGCGACGATGTCATCGACGTCCCAACCTGCCACGCAGTGCTCCGCCTTGGAACCTGCCGGGTTCTGACTGAGCATCAAGTGGCTGTTGCCGCATTGCCAGATCTGCACCACGCCCCGGTCCGAGGTCATCTCAAGGCCGAGGGTCTCGCCGTAGAAGCGCCGGGCCGTGTCCATATCGCGCACGGAGATGATGGCCATGGCTGGAGCCAGTGACAAGGGCATGATCGACGGAACCGCCGCGGCGGGTAAAGATGCTGCCTGGCTCTTCGACGTCTACCCGCACCCCCGCAAGAGCGCCCTCATCGTGTGGATCAAACACGGCGCTGGCGCCAGCAAGCACCTCGTGCCGTACCAGCCCACCTTCTGCATCAAGGCCGAAGCAGAGACCCTCGAAAAGGCGCAGACCATGATGGCAGACGATAGTCGGGTCGCGGCCACATGGTTCGATGAGACCGCCCTGTGGCTACGGGGACCCAAGCACCGCGTGCTGCGCATCCAACCCAAGCGTTTCCAGGAAACGACCCGCATCGCCACCGACCTGCGCAAGGCCACCAAGAGCAAGGGCTACTTGTTCTTCGATGTGGACAACCAACCCGAGTCGCGGTGGATGCACGAGCAAGGTCTGTGGTCCATGTGCCGACTGGCGCTCGACGGTGACGGCGTGGCTTGGCCACTACGCCCACACCCCGACGACGAACGCTTCACCA
>JBFGSX010000325.1:0-1914 GCA_041566495.1 Thermoplasmatota archaeon | reverse complement strand
GCATGTACGCCGGCAGCGACGTGGAAGCCCAGAAGGAGGCCGTGACCGACGGCCAAGCCATCTTCTTCAGCGCAGGCAACGGCCAAGGCAACACCTTCACGGTCCCGAACCCGACCCTGTTCAGCAGCCAAGAAGGCCCTGACTGGATCGTCACCGTGGGCGCCATCGACCCGGTCGGCCGCAACAGCTACCAGGGCCACGGCAAGCCTGCCGACATCGCCAGCATCGGCAGCGGCTACCCTTCCGGCGGCTACTGTGACAACACCATCAACTGCACCGGCGGCTTCGGTGGCACCAGCAACGCGACCCCGGTCACCGCTGGCCTCTACGCCAAGGCCCTGTACGAACTGCGCTTGATGGCCACCCGCGCCCGCGACAGTCAGACAGAGTTCATCGTCAACGGCGTCCCAGCAGGCAACACGACCGTCAACCTCACCGCGCCCCAACTCATGGATGCCATGTTCCTGGCCGCCGAGCACAAGTCGACCGGTTGGGTCGCCGGGATCAGTGGCGTCAGCTACCCGGTCCAGACCGCCGAGATGCAGTTCATGAGCGAGGGCCACGGCAGCTTCATTGGTCGCCTGGATGGCCACGCCGTCTGGAACGCCGAGGTCCAAGCCATCCTCGACGCTGCCCTCACCGGTGCCGGCGACATGATCGACGGCGAAGCGGACTGGTTCGTCAACGACTCGTACTGCCGCCAAACCATCTGGGGCACCTGGGACCACGGCGCCTACGACGGCACCTACCTGCCTGGCCCTGACCCCATGTGGCCCGCTCGCCAGGCCCTGCAAGAGTCCTGCCCCACGGTCATCAAGACTGTGGTGGATGTCGAGCAGATCCGCGACGGCTTCTAGGCGCCCAGGCGCTTCCTCATCCCTTTTCTCCCCCTATTCTCGACCCCCGCGGACCGGTTCGCGGTGAGGGTACTGTTCGACACGGAATCCTTCCTGTTGCTGCTCATTTGTGTTCAATTGCGGATTTCGCAGCCGAACCCTTGATTCCACTAAACCAACGGGTGTGTGGAAAGCGCAGCGTAACCCACCTATCTACAAGCAAAACCCGTTGTTTTCGGGTTCCTTTATCTATGTCCCTCAAATGGGCGGCCGGTCGCAGTGTGGTGGCCAGAGGAATCCAAAATGAATCGAAATGTCATCCTAACCGTCTGTGCTCTCATGATCGCCAGCCTCGGGCTCAGCCCCGTCACGGCAGAGACTGAAGAGACCACCTTCCTGGTCGGGCTCACCGAGCACCCCAGCGTCGCCAAGGGCGGCAAGTTCCACGACGCCGACGTCGTCGGTGTCAATGGCGCCATTGACATGGTGGAGGTGACCACCAACAACCCGCAAGGCTTCCTGAACCGTGCCCAACACGACCCGAAGATCCGCTACATCTCCGAAGACAGTGACATCGCCCTGGGCACCTTCTACACGCCCAACGACCCGATGCTCGGCCAGCAATGGGGCTTCAACCCGACGCCCGGCATCAGCGCCTACAACGCCTTCGACGTCACCATGGGCACCACAGCGGTGACCGTCGCCGTCCTGGACACCGGCCTGGACAAGAGCCACCCCGACATCGGCAACTACCTGCAAGGCTACGACTTTGCCAACAACGACAACAACCCCGAGGACGGCAACAACTGCGGCCACGGAACCCACGTCGCCGGCACCGTCGGCGCCATTGCTGACAACGGCGTCGGCGTCGCTGGCGTCGCCCAGACCACGATCCTCCCGGTGAAGGTCCTCGAGTACAGCAACCCGCTGTACGGTTGCACCGGTAGCTTCGCCGCCATCGCCAACGGCATCACCTGGGCCGCTGACCAAGGCGCTGACATCATCAGCATGAGTCTCGGCTGCTTCGGTTGCTCCGACCAGTCCACCATCGATGCCATCGACTACGCCACTGCCCAGG
>JBFGSX010000324.1:0-1914 GCA_041566495.1 Thermoplasmatota archaeon | reverse complement strand
CGAGAGCAGGAACAGCGCCGCCTCGGTGACATCTTGGACCGTCCCAGGTCTGCCCAAGGGGTACCGCGCGATGCGCCTGCGAGCCAGCTCATCAAGATCGGCAGCCTGGCCCAGCGCGATGCGCTGCGCTGCGACATCGTCACCCATGGCCGTGTCCGCGATGGTACTGGGGCTGACGGCGTTGACACGGACACTGGGAGCCCATTCGACGGCGAGGCTCTTGGTCAGATTCAAGACCGCGGCCTTGGCGGCACCACTGTGACTGACGCCTGGGGCACCGGTCCAAGCGTAACCCGCCACGATGTTGATGATGCTCCCCCCGCGACCCATCATGGGTTCTCCAAAGGCACGAGTGGCGTGCACGGTGCCGCCGACCACGATGTCTTGGACGCTTTGCCAGGCATTGTGGCTCATGGCACTGAATGGCGTGGGGAAATTGCCCGCGGCGGCGTTGATGAGGACGTCGACGGGGCCGACCTCTTTGGCGATCTTTTGCAGTGCTTCAGGGTCTCGCACATCGGCACTGCCCCAAGCCGCTTCGCCGCCAGATTCACGGATCTTGGCGCACGCCGCCTCGAGGCGCTCCTCGTTGCGACTCACAATGGTCACTCGGGCGCCATGAGCGGCGAAGGCCTGGGCGATCCCAAAGCCAATACCGGTGGCTCCACCGGTGATGAGGACGTGTTTTCCAGCGTACAGATCGTCACGAAAGACGGACACATCCAGGCAAAACAGGGGCCGCCTAAGACCGCTTCGTCCTGCCGTGCCATCTTTATGGTTGAAGTCTTACGGCGGGTTGTTGGCGAGATTGAATCCTGCCCAGCACCGGCTGCTACAGCGCCATATTGAGCGTGCCATCGACACCCTCGAGGAGGCAGACCGCCTTCTTGGAGGCGTCATCCATGATGTCATCTCCGTGGCCATTGAGAAAGTGCAGCACGTGTTGGACAGCACGGATACGGAAGCGGTCCCCATGGTGGGCTACCCAATCGGGGAACTCCCCACGAGCCTGGTACCCTACTTGGACAACCCCTTCGCGCAGGGCTTGGTGTTCAACCTGTACTGTGCCGAAAAGGGCTTGAGCCACACCAAGGCGACCCGACTCTGGGAAGGTGGCAATGCCGCCGTCGCCGCACGAAACCTCGTGTTCCTGCCCCCCGTGTATGGCGAATTGTGGGATGCTGGCTTGTTAGACAAGACCCGCATCGCCGCCATCGCCAACCGCAACCTCACCAACGAAGCCTACCTCGAATTGGCCGACATGGTCCGCACTCGCCGCAAGGAAGACGTGGATGGTCGGCTCCTGAAGATGCCCGCCACCGCCCTCAAGGTCGGACGGCGTGGGCCCGAGCAAGCCCTGGAAGCCGCTGCAGAGCATGGCTGGCAGGCCCGCTTCGAGACCGTCGAGATCGCCGCCGACCTCGTGAAGGAAGCAGCCCAAGAGGAGATCGAGGAGGAGAAGAAAGAATCCGAAGCCGACCAAGCCCTACGCCACTTGCGCGCCGGCTTGAGCGGTGCCAAGATCGGGGCAGAGGTGCAAGAGAACCTCCGCATGAGTCCCGATCCTCACGCCCTCGTGGAGAAATTCCTCGTCGCCCACCGCAAGACCGGCGACGCAGACCCAGAGGAACTCACCAAGACCCTCTTCTACGCCCACGCTGGACCCATGACGAAACTCGTCGCGGATGACAAGCTGTTGCTGCGTCACTTCCGCCCCGTCAAGACCCAGAAGCGTGGCCAATTGTTCTACCGCCTCCTCGAAGTCATCGAGGAGATTCTGCTCGAGAAGCAACACTTGCCCGACCTGAACGCTCGTGGCATCACGGACAAGGAAGCGACCGAAGCGGTCCGCAAGGTCGTCAATGACCTCAACAGCGACCCCAACCGCTACCTCATCATCCCCGATGAATGGCT
>JBFGSX010000323.1:0-1924 GCA_041566495.1 Thermoplasmatota archaeon | reverse complement strand
TGGTTCCTGCACGGCTCACTTCGGTGCCGTCATCGAAGACCGCGACCAATTGGTCATGGCGTTCTACACCGTCGGCGTGGTCCTCATTGACTTTAGCGACCTGGACAACCCCTACGTCATGGACAACGGCGGCCGGGACGAGACCGACACCCCCTGCACCCTGTGCGGGACCTGGGATGCCCAGTACTACCGTGGCCACGTCATCACTGGAGACGTCGACAAAGGCATGGGTTTCCTGACGTTTGCGTAAGGGACGCAAGACCACCACCCGGCCAACGGCCCTTTGGGCCCAAGTGCGTCACTGGGGGCCACACAAGGCTCATGTAGCGGAGCCTTCCCTGGGAAGCCCATGCGCAGCCTACTCGTCGGCCTTCTCTTGGTCGCCACTGTACTCGCTGGATGTGCTTCCGAGCCTGTCGACACCCCCGTCGACATCCCGGACACCACGACCAGCCAGCCCACTCTCGTCCAATCCCACCCGGCCTACGGGTACCTGACCAACAGCGACCTCGCTGAAGGCAACATGAGCGACTTCCCTGCCCCCGGCATGTGGAACCGCAGCAACCCCCCGGGCGCCGATGCCTGGAAGAAGCCCGCCCAGCGCGAACTCCCGAACCTCTTGCAGACCATGAGCTTCGAGGCCCGCACCACTGAGACGAAGGGTGCCGGCATCGCCATCTTCGGCCCCCTCGCCTTCACTGGCGCCACCGGCGGCCCCGTGTCCATCGTCAACATCATGGACCCCAGCAACCCCCAGGTCGTCGGCACCGTCGACGCCCCCGGCCGTGACATCGACACCATCCTGTACCCCGATGGTCGCCTGGTCATCGTCAGCACCGCTGGCGGCCGCGTCATCACCTTCACCGATGTGACCGACGTCTACAACCCCGAGATCATCGCCCAGATCGAGACCCCCCACACCAACCACAACCTCGCAGTGGTCCCGGGCACCCCGATCGTCTACAACAGCCCCAGCAACGGCAACGGCGAAGCCATCGCCCCCACCGTCGGCGACCCTCGCTCCGAGGGTGTCGCTTACACCGACATCATTGACGCCAGCGACCCCGTCAACCCGGTCGTCGTCAAGGAATGGCAGAACGGCTACGGCTGCCACGACATGACGTTCTACGTGAACGCCACCGAAGGCAAGTACCGCGGCTACTGCGCCGGCATCGAGGCCCTGCAGATCTGGGACCTCACCAACGCCACCGACCCCAGCGTCATCACCACCTTCGGCTGGCCCGCTGGGGGCGTCCACGACACCACCGCCGTCAGCCTCGTGACCTTCGCTCACCTGGCCATGCCCAACCACGACGCCAGCATCCTCATCCTTGGCGATGAGACCGGTGGCGGCGCCGCTCCTGGTTGCGACATCAGCGCCAACGTGGCCGGCAACACCGTCACCGGGCCCCTTGGCAACCTGTGGTTCTACGACATCACGGATGAGACCAACCCTGTCCTGAAGGGTAGCGTCTCCCCGAGCGCCTACGAACAGCGCGGTTCCTGCACTGCTCACTTTGGCAAGGTCATCGAAGACACCAACCACGCGGTCGTCGGCTTCTACAGCGCCGGTGTCGCCCTGGTCGACTTCACTGACCCCCAGAACCCGTTCATCAAGGACCGCTACGAGCAGCCCATGCCTGGCCCCCTCGCTGAGGGCGCTGGCGCGGGCACGATCTGGGACGTCTGGTACTACCAAGGCTACTTGTTCACCGGCGACACCCAGAACGGCCTCGACGTTCTCACGCTGAACTAAGCGCAGCGAAGGACAGCGTGAGCGAGCGGGTCCGCAAGGACCAGCAAGTCCACGCTGAACTAAGCGCAGCGAAGGACAGCGTGAGCGAGCGGGTCCGCAAGGACCAGCAAGTCCACGCTGAACTAAGCGCAGCGGAGGACAGCGTGAGCGAGCGGGTCCGCAAGGACC
>JBFGSX010000322.1:0-1939 GCA_041566495.1 Thermoplasmatota archaeon | reverse complement strand
GCGGCAGCCATGTCGGTCAGGAACGGGTTCCAAGTGCCTTGGTGTTGAGTAGTGGAGGCGTCCTGGAAGAACGTCAACCACGCAGCGGCCAATGGCAGCAACGAGATCAGGATGGCGAAGATGAACTTCTTCTGGCGTACCAATCCGTGCAGGGCGATGCGGTACGCTTCGACGTTGACGCGGGACATCAGGCACCTCCCGTGAGGTGGCCAAAGAGACTGGTGAGGTCCGTGTCGAGCGTCTCGTGGCCCATGTAGCCCCATGCGGGGGGCGCGGCCTTGTGGATGCCGAGAAGGAAATCCCGGAGGTTACTGGTCTCAAGGACCACGGCGTTCTCTTCGATGTTGACGGCGTGGACCTTGTTGGAGCGCAGCAGATCCGTGGCGGCTCTGCGGGGGCTGCCACAGAGCATCCGGACGCGACTGGGGATCTTGCCCAGGGCGGCGCGGACTTCGTTGCTGTCGCCTCGGGCGACGAGACGCCCTTGGTGGATGATGGCGATGCGCTTGGTCAGGCGTTCTACTTCGGGTAGGATGTGGGTGCTGACGATGACCGTGCGGCCGGCGTCTGCCAGGTCGCGGATGCGGTCCTGGATGCGACGGCGGGCCACCGGATCGCAGCCCAGCATGGGTTCGTCCAAGAAGATGAGTTGAGGCTGGTGCACCAACGCCTGGGCCAATTTGACCCGCTGACGCATGCCCTTGGAGTAGCCCTTGATAGGGCGGTCCAAGCCGTGATCGAGTCCCAGGGCTTCCAGTTCGTCACGCGCCCGCTTGTTAGCGACGGACTTGTCCATGCCGCCGAGGCGAGCGAGGGTGGCGACGAACTCGACGCCAGTCATGCCTTCCCAGAACGCATCCTGTTCGGGAACGTAGCCCACGTGGGCCATGAGGCCGGGGTTGTCCCAGACGGTCTGGCCAAAGGCCGAGACCGAACCGGAGGTGGGCCGGACGTGACCGGTGGCGAGGCGCATGAAGGTGGACTTGCCGGCGGCATTGGGGCCCACGAGTGCGGTGATGCCGGGTTCGATGTCGAGGGAGAACCGGTTGAGGGCGACCACGTCACCATAGCGGCGCGTGACGTCCTTGAAGACGAGTGTGGGCTTCATGCGGCACCCTCCGCGCGCTTCATGCGCAACCATGCGATGGTGATGCCGATGATGCCGACCAGCACGAGCAACATGTGGGCGCTGCTGATGGTGGAACCAGCATCGATGAGGCGGTCTTGCTCCCAGCCACAGTAACCGCGCTCGTAGTATTCGCCCCCGGGCCAGCAGTACTCGGGTGGGAAGCGGTGTTGGAACGGCAGGAAGACGGTCGCCTGGATCCAGCCAAGGGGGTAGAAGAGCAGGCCACGGGATGAGTCGATGCCGTCGGCGATGACGGCGCCAAGCACCGACCACCCCATGACGATGACCACGGTGCCCACGGCAGCGTGCCAGGCACGCCGAGTGAAGGAACTGACCATCATGGTCAGACCAACGAGGCCGATGGCGAGGGTGGCGACGGCGGCGACAGGCATGAATGCCAGGTAGAACGCGTCAGCCCATGTATCGACGCCACTGTACTTCCAGGCGCCGATGAACTCCTCGATGTCCTGTGCTTGGGCGCCATCGCGGGCAAGAGCGGCGCGAATGGCAGACTCGTCCCCCGGACCGGTGACCAGCACCGTGGCGGAGAGGATCAAGACCGGCACGAGCCCGACGATGGCCATGCCGATGAAGTTGAACATGTTCTTTCCGAGCATGTAATCCCGTACGCGCAAGGGTTTGCTGAAGTAGAACAACTGGGCGTTGAAGCGCAGGTCTTCGGCGATGCTGGGGGCCGTGATCAGCAGTGCGAACAGGATCATGGCTATGCCGATGAACGCCATGGGGCCTTCTTGGATCAGGTCCGGTTCGGCGCCCGTCGGCAGGTCTCCGAAGCCTCCTCCGAAGATC
>JBFGSX010000321.1:0-1993 GCA_041566495.1 Thermoplasmatota archaeon | reverse complement strand
GAAGCCGGCGCGCTCCGTCTCCTTGGAGACGAAATCCTTGACGAGCATGCGGTTGACGGCTTCCTTGATGAACTTGCGTTCGACGGCCATGTTATTCGTCCTCCATTGCGGTCACGATGAGTTCGAGGTTGCACAAGCGGTCGAAGTGGGGCGTGGCGCGTCCGTGGGCACGGGGCGTGTAGCCTTTCTTGACCTGGCCTTGGTAAGCGGACGCGTGCGTGATGACGAGCGTGTCCGTGTCCAGACCCTTGTATTCTGCGTTGGCCTCGGCGCTGTTCAGGACCTTCAGGAAGTGCAGGCACACCTTGACGGGGTACTTGCCGGGGCCGAAGCCCTCACCACGGCGGTGGGCGATCTTGCGCTTGCGCACAAGGAACGGCACCGGGGTCTTGAGGTCGGCGACCTCTTGTAGGAACTGCTTGGCGCGACCGACGGGCATGCCCTTGATGGCGCGGGCGACGTTGCGGCCGCTCTTAGGGGAGCAGGGCATGTCGCGAGCGTAGGCGCAGGCGGTCTTGGCGGGGTCGGAAACTGTAGAGTATTTCGTAGTCATGTTTTCGACCTCACTTCAACGGAACGTGCTTGGAGCCACGCGTAGCACCGACACCGACACCCGAGTGGGCGCAGTACTTGGTGCTCGGCGCGAATTCGCCGAGGCGGTGCCCGATCATCTCCGGTTGGATGGTCACGGGAACGAAGTTCTGTCCGTCGTAGACGTTGACGATCTTCCCGACAAAGCGCGGGAGGACAGCCAGGTGGCGGTAGTGGGTGCGGACACCCTCGCCTTCGGCTGCGTCCTCGACCTTGGTCAAGAATTTCTTTTCTCCCACGGAGACGCCGCGGGAGTAGGAGCGGCGCACCTTGCTGGGCAGGAGCACCAGAAGGTCGTCCAGGCTCATTGCCTGGAGCTCTTCGATGCTCTTGCCGCGGTACGCGAATTCCTTCTTCTGGCGGGTCTCGATGGAGGCCTGTGCCTTGCGCTGGCGGCGACGAGCCGCACCTGCGTTGCTGAATCCTTTCTTTCTGGCCATCTAAATCACCTCTTACCCGTCCGGCTGGGTGCGATCTTACCGACCTTACGGCCCGGAGGCGTACCACGGGACACACTGGTTCGACCAGGCGTGTAGTTGTGGGCACCACCACCGTGGGGGTGATCCACGGGGTTCATTGCGACACCACGGACGCGAGGCCAGCGGACGGCCCGGGTCTTCATGGCGTGGAACTTCTTACCGGCCTTCAGGAAAGGCTTGTCGCCGCGACCGCCACCGGCAGCGAGACCGATGGTCGCGCGGCACTTGGGGTTGAAGTCACGGAACTTGCCGGAAGGCAGGCGGATCACGGTGCGCTTGGCATCGTGGCTGATGATCTCGGCAGCGTTGCCACCGGAGCGGCAGAACTGTCCGCCATCGTTGGGGCGGCCCTCGACGTTGTAGATCGGGGTGCCCTCGGGGATCTTGCTGACAATGGTGACATTGCCGGGCTTGATCATGGTCTTGTCGGTGAACACGACCTCGTCGCCGACGCCCTGACCTTCTGCAGCGATCTGCAGGGTCTTGACGCCGTTCTCGAAGGTGAGTTCGGCCAAGATCGTGGTGCGGCCGGGGCCGTGCATGAGCTTGGTGACGCTACCCGTGCCGATGAGGCCGAGAGGGTAGCTGACCTTTCCCTTGTGCTTGTGGCTGGGGCTGATCAGGCGCGGCGGGGCTGCGCCACGGCGCCGGCTTAGAATTCGCTTTCCCATCTTAGAACACTCCAATGCGCATGCCGATGTCCTCGGCCGACGTTTCGCCACCGAACTTCACGATGGCGCGCTTGCCCTGCTTGGTGATACGGGTGTTGACCGTCTCGACTTCGCAGTCGAACAACTTCTCGATCGCGGCCTTGATCTGAGGCTTGGAGGCCTCACGGCGCACGATGAACTCGAGGCTGTTGTTCTTGTCCATGATCATCATGGTCTTCTCCGTCACAGACGGGTGGAAGATGATCTTGTAGG
>JBFGSX010000320.1:0-1996 GCA_041566495.1 Thermoplasmatota archaeon | reverse complement strand
CGGTCAAGGACCCCCGCTTGATCATCGAGACCTGTCGTGCCGAACAACCGGACCTGATCCTCCAAGATGCCAACATGCCCGGCTTCGATCTTTTGGATCATTTGGAGGCCGTGGCTGCTGACAGCGCCGTCAATTCGCTGAGTTTTGTCATCTTCTCCGGCAAGGATCCCCTCCCGGCCGCCATGGAGTATCCGTTCGTGGTCGGCTCTCTGCCCAAGCCCTTCGACCTGGCAGGTCTGCGGGCGTGGACCCAGCGCGTTCAGCAGGTCTAAGCGGCGCCAGGGCGCTCGATCACCGCGACGAACGCATCGGCCTTGCCGTGGCGCGTGTCCACCCAGACCGGATATGCCCGACCATGGCCTGAGTCCACATCGATGTAGTCTCCCATGAAGATCATCCCGTTCTGGTGGTGGCTGTATTGCTCATCACTGCTTTCGGTGCTGACCCGGATGTTCTTGGACCAGGTCTCTCCTCCATCGGTGCTGTAGGCGTAGTACAGGTCGAACAAGTGGTTGGCAGGGTCGTCGCGGCGGTCGTACCAGATCGCGTCGACGGTGCCATCGGGACCCACATTGATGGCGGGCATGAACTGGTCGAAGCCGAGGCTCGGGTCATCGTCGTGGATGCGGGTAGGCACTGACCATTCTTTGCCGTCGAATCGTGTGATGAGGACGTCGGCATCACTGCCGCTGTGGTCCATCCACGTGACGTACATGTGGCCATCGTAGGGGCCGCCGCTGCGGTCGACCGCCAGGGCCGGCAGGGCGAAGGTGCGGAACACACTGCCCTGCAACGCCGGCCAACCATAGGCGCCGTTGGCGGGGGGATTGGTGTAGTTGCCGACGATCATGGGCTCATCCCAGGCCAAGCCGTCGGGGCTGTGGCTGACGAGGACGTTGCCGGCAGCATCGATGGCGGTCATCCAGGCATGGTTGCGGGCGTCCCAATCCATCCAGGGAAGGAAACCGTCCCAGGTGCCACCGTTGCCCAATTGGTCGGCGGGGGGGTTCACATCGGTCGGCTCGGTCCAGGTGCGGCCCTTGTCGCTACTGGTAGCACATTGCATGTAGCCCGGGCGCTGCAGTTGCTCTGCCGGGTTGTCTGTGGGGCTCAGGGCGAACAGTTGGTAGGTCGGGTCTCGGTCCCAGCACAGCAAGACCGTGCCATCGGGGGCGACGGTGATCCATTGCTTGTCGTGTTCGAGGCGAGGTCCAAAAGCGACTTCTCGGATGATGGGGAACGTGCTGCCGCCATCTTCGGAGACCAAGACGTACATGCTGCTGCAACTCCAGAACCAGTCGTTGAAGCCCCCACTGGGGTGGACGCCTTCGCCGGTCTTGCTGCCGGTGATGGGATCGCACTGGTAGGGCATGATGGTCCAGTACAGGGTGCCATCGGGTGCGAATTGCACGACGGGGTCGGTGACGCACCAGAACTTGCTCAGTTGTGTATCCGGTTCGACGGAGGTGGGGTCGGCCGCGGCCCGCCATGGGCTGCCAGGGACGTTGCTGTTCTCCCAAGTGTGGCCGCCATCGAAGGTGACGTAGATGCCGTCGCGGACGCATTGGCCGGCTTCGGCGGGGGTGTAGTCCTTGCCTGATGCGACGATATTGAGGGGGTCCAAGGGGTTGACCGTGATGCTCAATTCGTTGGCCTGGCGCTCGGCGGGCGTGACGGTGGCGCGGAAGTTGCACAATGTGGCGTTTCCGGAGGCGTCCATGTGGCAAGCCAATGCGGCGGGCTCGGTCTGTTCTGGTTCGGGGTCGGCTTGGTCACCAGTGAGGCAACCAGACAAGGCTACCAACAGGAGCGGCAGGGCCCACAAGACACGCATGAGCGCCGAGGCTCCCTGCCGGACTTAGCCGTTGTCGCCTAGAAGATGCCCCGGCCCGCCATACCGAGGACCGCGATGGCGACGAGGATCACCATGATCTTGGCGGTCTTGCTGGATTTCTCTGCCAACGTGGCCAGTTCGTCCCGTTCTTCGGGGCTAGGG
>JBFGSX010000319.1:0-2016 GCA_041566495.1 Thermoplasmatota archaeon | reverse complement strand
GACCGGACGCGGAGCTGAGTCGCGAGCTCCTCGTCCTCGTGGCCATCATGGAGCTCCCGGCCCTGGGCGCATTGGCGATCTTCGTCCTGGCCTACTTCCAAGCGACAGCGTGACGCTGGGGCCGGCGTTCTTCGGGCCATGGTCCGCCGAGGGCCCGCGTCCGCCATGCCGCGTCCAGCGGCAAAAGGACTCTCCGTCCGCCACCCTGGGACCGCGTCCCCGCGCACTTGGCCGTGCGCGTATGAAGTCACGTTGCGAGTCCTTCCATGGTGTAGACCATGGCAAAGAAAGAATTGCAGCACATCGACAAAGAGACAAGCATCGCCAAGCCTGACTTCATCACCTCGATCCGGAGCCAGATGGACAGCATGCTCGAGCAATTGACCAAGTTCGAGAACCAGCTTCTGGACGCCCCCCTGTTGCAGGGTCTGAGCATCTTCCCTCATCTGGGCGGACTTGAGTTACGCCCGTTCGGTAACCTCCTGGAATCAAGCGCCATCGCGGAGGGCTGGCGTGAGCCGTTCCTGAACTGGGACATCGAGGATGACAAGTGCCTGAACGTCCGGGTGGAGCTGCCTGGGGTGAAGAAGGAGGACATCAACCTGGACGTCGGTCCTGACCACCTGCGGCTGGAGTGCGAGACAGCGGAGCGCAAGTACAAGGCATTCCTGGAGCCCGGCATGAGCCTGGATCCGGCCCACGTGAACGCCCGCTACGAGGATGGCCTCCTGACGCTTCGCATCGACCTGAAGGCCGAGCGCGCGAAACGGGTCCGCCACATCCCCATCAAGTGATCCGATAGGTCGTCTCGGCCAATCCCCCCGTGGGGGCATCTCCTGCCATGGGCGCTGATGCCCCGTCGGCTGGTCGTCGCCGATGGCTGGCGACGGGTGGTCGTGCCACCAGCGCAGCTGCCGGCAATAGCCAACGCTCAAACCGCCCGCCTCGCATCGCCGCGTCGTGTCCAAGGGTCGAATCGTGGCCGGGTGCCTTGCACCCCACCCGCCGCACCTCGTGTACGCCGACAATCCGCCCCAGAACGAACCCCACAGTGAAGGCGGTTGGGAGACCATCCGCTGGGGCTACGAGCGGATGCGGCACAGCTTGGCTGATCGTGATTTCGACGTCATCGTCGTCCACAGCCCACACTGGCGGACCCGCATCGGCCACCACTTCCTCGGTGTCCCGCACTTCAAGAGCAAGTCTGTGGACCCAATCTTCCCGAACCTCTTCCGTTTCGATTACGACTTCGAATGCGACGTCGACCTGGCCCGTGACATCGCGGGCCGCGGAGAGAAGGCGGGTCTCGTCACCAAGATGATGGAGAACCCGGACTTCCGCGTCGACTACGGCACCATCGCCGCTTGCCACCTGGTGCGGCCCGAATGGGACAAGCCCATCGTGGGCATCAGCAGCTGCAACGTCTACAACGATTACAGCAATGAGGTCGGCCAAGAACAACAACGTGCGCTGGGACAAGCGACCCGGGAGGCCATCGAGGACAGTGGCAAGCGGGCCCTGTTATTGGCCAGCAACAGCATCAGCCACCGCCACTTCACCCGCGAACCCGCCGTGCCCGAGGACATGAGCCACGAGCACATCTACCACCACGGCCAGTACCAGTGGGACATGCATGCGATCCGTCTCATGCGGGATGGCAAATCGAAGCAGCTCTTCGACGAGATGCCGGACCTGATCGACAACGCCACCAGCGAAGCCGATGCTGGCTGCCTGAGTTGGCTTCTCTCGGCCCTCGACTTCCCGGACTATCCTGCGGAACTGCATGGCTACGGGACCGTCATCGGGACGGGCAACGCGGTCATGGAGTGGAATCCATCCGATAAGCGCCGAATCACGCCGAGGTTGTCCACATGATACAGATTATAGTGGCCATATACAGCGGGCGGCCGCACCCTGCCGTGGATTGCGCCTCTAGATGTGCTGCCCACAGCAGCCTGCCGCACATTGCGGTAAAACACCGCGCCGCGCCGCAAAACGACGCACCTTGCAGCGCCG
>JBFGSX010000318.1:0-2054 GCA_041566495.1 Thermoplasmatota archaeon | reverse complement strand
GCGGACGGTGTCGTCTTCGTCGATGCCGCTGAAGCTGGCGACGCCAGACTTCACGGTGTGGACGCTGCTGCCACCCAGTTCTTCCTGGCTGGCTTCTTCGCCCGTGACGGTCTTGACGACGTCGGGGCCGGTGACGAACATGTGGCTGGTCTGGTCGACCATGAAGATGAAGTCGGTCAGGGCAGGGCTGTACACAGCGCCGCCGGCGCTGGGGCCGACGATGACGCTGATCTGGGGTACGACGCCGCTTGCCTTGACGTTGCGGAAGAAGATGTCTCCGTAGCCTGCGAGGCTGGCCACACCTTCTTGGATGCGGGCGCCACCGGAGTCATTGAATCCGATGACGGGCGCACCGACTGCCATCGCTTGGTCGAGGACCTTGGCGATCTTTTGGCCGGTCTGGTAGCCCAGGGAACCACCGAGGACGGTGAAGTCCTGGGCGTAGACGAAGACGAGTTGGCCGTGCACGGTGCCATGGCCGGTGACGACGCCGTCACCGTCGAAGGCGGCCTTGTTCATGCCGAAGTCGGTGGACTGGGTGCGGACGTAGGGGTCGAACTCGACGAACGAGCCGGGGTCCAGGAGCAGTTCTAGGCGCTCACGGGCAGTGTACTTGCCCTTCTTGTGTTGCGCCTCGATCCGTGCTGCGCCGCCGCCCATGTGGGCGCTCGCGCGGCGTTCACGCAGTCGTTCGACGGGGTCCTTGGCGGCAGGCACCTCGGCGGTCTCGGCCATAAGAGAGGGGCGGAAAAACCGATATTTGAGGCTGACGGTCGCAAATGACGGCGTTCGACGAGAAATCAAGGGGTGGCTTACCCCAATTGCCGAAGGGGTGGCCAGACAGGTCACTGCGACCTGAACATATCAAGCCTCGACGAAGTTGTCACAAACATCGTCCACATTGCTCGGATGGGGCCGTCGGGGGCCCTCGATGTTTGCAGGATGGCTCACTCGACGACGACCCAGCCGACCATGCTGGGATGGAAATCACACCGATACGCGAAGGTGCCCGCCTCGTCGAAAGTGAACGAGAACGCTTCCCCGGAACCCAAGGAGCCCGACTCGAAGACATAGGCCTCCTCGGAGACCGTGTGGGCCGCTTGGTCTTGGTTGGTCCAGCGCACCGTGTCGCCCGCGAAGATCGTCACCGTCTGCGCGTCGAATGCGAAGTTCGCGATGGCCACCTCATGGGTCACAGGATCTGGGGGTGTGGCAGGGTTGCTGGGTGGCGTGGCCGGTGGGCTGGGAGGCGTGCTTGGGTCGCCCCCATTGGGTTGCCCTTCTGGCGCTTCATCCATGCAACCGGCAAAGGCCACGAGCACGAGGGCCATGAACAGGAGACGCATGCCGGACGGATCAAACTGGCACGACTTGGCCGTTGCCCCAACTTCAGGCGCCCAGTGCGGCGGCCAATGCCTCGGCGGGCAACGTGGCACAACGGCGCCGCCCTTCGACCACCTGCATGCCGATCAACGCCTCGATGGCGGCCAAGTCCATGGCGGCTTCAGCGACCGGGCGGCCCGTCAGGGATTCGGCGAGCATGTCTGCGGTACCCAGACTGATGGCGCAACCGACCCCGTCGAAGGCAACGGCTTCGATGAGGCCCTCCGCAGTGCGGACATGCATCGTGATGGCATCCCCACACAATGGATTTCGGGACTCCCCGGACGACCCCTCCACCGTGCCCCGGTGGCGGGGCTGGCGGTAGTGGTCGAGCAGGGCGTCAGGGTATGCCAATCAGAGCAGCCCCAGTTTGAGTTTGGCAGCCATGCTCATCATGGCCGGGTTCCAAACAGGGTTGAAGGTGATCTGGGCATCGACCGTGTCGACGCCAGGGATGCGGCGCAGTTCGCGCTCCACATCACGAAGCAGGACATCCCCCATGCCACAGCCGGGGGCGGTGAGGCTCATGCGGACTTCTGCGAGTAGGAGGCCATCGCCCCGCTTGTGCATCTTGACCGTGTAGACAAGGCCCAGGTCGACGACGTTGACCGGGATCTCGGGGTCGTGGACCTTCTTCAGAAGCTCCCACGCCGCCTTCTCGGCTGCCGCGG
>JBFGSX010000317.1:0-2055 GCA_041566495.1 Thermoplasmatota archaeon | reverse complement strand
GGAGCGGCAGCGAATCGGGGATGCCGTCACAAGCGTCGAAGCAGCCATCCAAACCGCCCTCGAAGAGCTGGGGGCCCCCGGCCGGGCTTCTGTCCAAGGCAGCATGGCCAAGGACACGTGGCTCGCTGGTGGGGCCGACGTGGACCTGTTCATCCTGTTCCCCCTCACTGCCAGCGCCGAGGACATCGCTTCCTGGACCGAGAAAGCGGCGCGACGCGTCCTCGAAGGCGCCAAGCACCGTTACGCCCAACATCCGTACGTGGTGGGCCAGTACGCTGGCCTCGACATCGACGTCGTGCCCGCGTACGCAGTCCCAGATGCTAGTGAGAAGATGAGTGCCGTCGACCGCACCCCCTTCCACACCGCATGGGTGGCCAGTAACCTGGACGCCCAGATGCGGGACGAGGTCCGCCTCACCAAGAAATGGTGCAAAGGCGTCGAGGTCTACGGCGCTGAGACCAGCATCGGCGGCTTCAGTGGCTACCTCGTGGAGGTCCTCATCGGCATCCTGGGCAGCTTCCAGGATTTCCTTTCGTGGCTCATCGCCGGCGCCCAGCCCCGTGTCCTCAGTGCCGGTGACAACCACGTCACCGACCCGGCACCCGTCGTGGTCGTCGACCCCGTCGATCCGAGCCGCAATTGCGCCGCCGCCCTCACCGAGCCCACCCTCCGCCGCGCCATCGAGGCGGCCAAGGCGTACCGTGCAGCCCCGGACGAGCGCTTCTTCTTCCCCGCTGCCCCTGGCACCGCGTCCACCGAGGCGCTACGTGCCGGACTGGAAGCTGCTGGCGCCACGTGGATCGGCCTCGAGATCCCTGACGCCGCCCAGCGTCTTGACATCGTGTACCCCCAATTCCAGAAGGCCCAACAACGCATCGCGGACGCCATGACCAAGGTGGGCTTCCGGGTCCGCCGAGGGGACACCTGGACCGACGATGCCTTCGTGGGCGTGCAATGGGTGCTCGACGACGCGCTGCTGCCCGCCCAACGGCGCCATGATGGGCCCCCCGCAGATACGCCCCACGCCGAGCGTTACCGCTCCAAGTGGGAGGGTCACCCGGATGCCCCGGAGGGTGTGCAAGTGGAGAATGGCAGGCTCTTCGTCGTCGTCCATGAACCCCACCGCGCGCCGTTCGCTTGGCTGGATGCCCACCTAGGCAAGATGCCGTTGGGCAAACACGTGGAGGCCGCACGGGGTCGCATTCGGCTCCTGGATGACCCCGGGGCAGTAGATCCACTCTGGTCCCCTGCCGTCACGGACTTTGTCCTGGACCGCCGACCATGGCAACGTTGATGCAGATCATCGGGGCGACCTGGGACGACGGGCGTCCCGGCATGACCGCCGCCATCCAAGGCGAGCTACAAGAAGTACAGATGGACGGCTCGTTCCGCTGGCACGTGGGTGAGCGTACGTGCACAGGGTATTGGGACGGCACCTGGCGTCCGTGCCCAGACAAGACGCCCACCACGCACGATTGGCAATGCCTCCCATGTTTCCGCGGCCGCGGCGACCCCAAGCGGCGGGACGACATGCCCCAATGCATCTTCGAGCCCGTCTGTCAAGGCGCTCCTGAGCGCTGTGTCTGTAGCTTCGGCGGCGTCCGACGCCCCGAACCCCACGTCGTCTACTGCGCCTTCTATGGCGGCCTACCTAAGGTGGGCATGACCACCCAACGACGCGTCCACACCAGGCTCCTGGAACAAGGGGCTGATGCGTACTTCATCGCCCAGTTGTGCCCCGATCGTCAATCCGCCCGTCGCACGGAGACCACCATCTCCAAACTCTACGGCATCCCCGAATGGCGGCGCTACCAGGAACTGTTCCCTCAACTCACCCGACCCATCGACCGGGCCCGCATCGAGGCGGTGGCAGCGCAGTGGCAAGCGGACCTGGCCGAGCGCTTCGTCCCCCAGGAGATCGTGCACCTGCAGCACCCGATGCCTCCGTTGCCTGGCCTTCCGACTCGGGTCCACGCCCCGGGTGACCACGTGGGTCGCTGGCTTGGAGGCAAGGGTGGGCACTTCTTCTACGAAGGCGAAGCGGGCTTCCTCGGC
>JBFGSX010000316.1:0-2077 GCA_041566495.1 Thermoplasmatota archaeon | reverse complement strand
TTGGTGCCCTTGGCCCAGTGGCCGACGACCACGTTGGTGTCCGTGGGGCTGACCGTGGTGAAGGTGTCCCGCTCGATGGCCTTGCCACCGATGTGGATGGGGTGGCTTTGGCCGAGCTTGGCTTCGAAGCCCTTGCACGCGGCGTCGAACTGAGCATCGAACTCGTCCATGCTTCCGTTGACGCTGTGGCGCCACCAGGTGTTCTTGTTCTCGAAACGGTTGAGGCGTTCTTCGATCTGGCTCATCAAGACGCCATCTTCGCCGCGGACGACGGGATCGATCTGCACAGTCTGGCCCATGAGCGCGCCAAACCGGGCCTGCTCAAAGCGATTGGGGCCCCAATTGTGGGCTCCGAGCCCCGACGAACGTCCCGGAGATTTCAAATCGCCGTCCTTGGCTGTGGACGCATGGTCGATCAGGTCATGCAACAGCAAGCAACTCCTAGCGGCAATGGCAACGTCATGGCCTTGGCGATCCTGCAGATCATCTATGGCGCGGTCATCGTGATCGCAGGCCTGATCCTGGCCGTAGCAGGAGGCGCCGCCAGTGCCTTCATCGGCCGACAGTTCTCCCAGTACGGCGGAGAGACATGGGGTTCACTGGGAGCGGTGATGTTCATCATCGTCGGCATCATGATCGCCGCGTTCGGGGCCCTGCCCATTGTCAGTGGCTCGGGCCTCATCCGCTACCAGAACTGGGGCCGCATCTTCACGCTCATCATGGCCACTTTGGCCGGCTTGTCCGCGATTCCTTCACTCCTAGAGGGCGAGATCGTCGGGGCCTTGATTCCTGGGGGCTTCGCGACGTACGCATGGATCATTTTGACCCGCCCCCATGTGGTCGCCCTGTTCCACAATGGCCAGCAACAGCAGCAGACCATCGTCATCGAATCCTCGTAGACGGCAGGCTTAATCGGACGCCGGCCACTGGCACATCATGGTCCCAGAAGAGCATCTGCGCCTGCTGAGGGTGTTTCATTTCATCCTCTTCGCTTTCGCGGCGTTGGCCCTGGTCGGCCTCGGCATCAGCACGTACATATCCACGGCCATCGGCCTTGGACCGGCCATTTTGGCAGGCTACGGCCTCGCGCTCGTCATCGTCGTGGCCGTCGGGGTGCTCAACCTACTGGCGGCGCTGCGTTTGCCCGAAGGCGGCCGACGCATCTCCATCGCAGCAGCAATCGTCGCGCTGCTGAACATCCCGTTGGGCACCGCCATCGGCATCTACGCCTTGCTGGTGCACTTCAAATTCGCCCCGGAGTCCCCATGAAATCCTTGTCAGACCAAATGTCCGTCTACGCCGCCTACCACCGCAACCCTACGAACCGGCTCATCCACTACATGTTCGTGCCGGCCATCGTCTGGTCACTCATGGTGGCCCTGGACCTGGTGCCGCTCGGAAGCTATGCGGGCACCCCGCTGAGTCTGGCATTCCCCATCGTCGGCGTGTTGCTGTTGTATTACCTGGCCCTCGACATCTGGTTGGGCATCGCCGCCGTTGCCGTGTTCACGGTGCTGATGGTGACGGCCATCCAGGTCAATGTTCTCCTGGACAGCGTCGCCACCAGCCTCATCGTGGCCGGCATCGTGTTCGTGGCCAGTTGGATCTTCCAGTTCATCGGACACGGAGTCTGGGAGAAGCGCCGCCCAGCCTTGGTGGACAATGCCTTCCAGGTGCTTGTGGCACCCATGTTCCTGATCAGCGAGACAGCGTTCGCCCTCGGACTGCGCAAGACCCTGCAAGCAGAGGTCGAGCAGAAGATGCAAGCGCATCTGTGATCCCTATGTGCAATCCCACGCCCCAGGTGCGGGGACTGCCGGCCAAAGGCCGTTGTGCTGCGTGCCTACGCGGCCGGAACCGGTAGGGCACGAGATTGGGGGCTCTCCGCGTTGAGCTTCTGATCATGGTTGGATAACAGATCACCCTGGGATAACATCGTCATCGAGCCCATGGCCCCTTACCAAACACTCATGGATGACCGTATCGGCCCATCCAATGACGGGCCGCTGTTGATATAGCGGGGCAACCTAGCAAAGGACATGGCACGCGAATTGGACCTCGAATCGCTACGATGGGG
>JBFGSX010000315.1:0-2097 GCA_041566495.1 Thermoplasmatota archaeon | reverse complement strand
CACCGGGGCACCGAGAGCGCCTTCCGCGGCGCCATTGACGATGCCCGCAAAGCCGGCGATTCCCTCGGAGGCATCATCACATGGCGGGCCGAAGGGGTGCCCGTGGCGTGGGGCGACCCCATGTTCGACAGCGTCGAGTCCCACCTGGCTCACATCCTGTTCTCCGTGCCGGCCGTGAAGGGCGTTGACTTCGGAGCTGGCTTTGCCAGCGTCACGATGCCCGGCTCCGAGCACAACGACGAGTACGTCATGCAAGGAGACCGCATCGTCACCAGTACCAACAACAGTGGCGGCATCCTCGGCGGACGCACCAATGGCATGCCCCTGTGGGGCAATGTCGCCATCAAGCCCACCAGCAGCATCTTCCAGAGACAGAACACGGTCGATCTGGAATCCGGTGAAGACACCACGCTCGACCTCAAGGGCCGTCACGATCCATGCATCGCCGTGCGCGCAGCCCCGGTCATCCGTGCCTGCATCATCCTCGGCCTTGCCGACCTCGCCCTCCTGGCCAAGCAACAGGGGCACGGGGGCGAGCCGTGAAGGTCCGGGTCATGAAGTTCGGTGGCGCCGCCCTGCGGGACGGCCCCGCCATGCAGCACGTCGCCTCCATCGTCAAATCGGCACCGTACCCTCGAGCCGTGGTCGCTTCCGCGATGGCTGGCGTGACCGATGCCTTGGCTGCCGCGGTCCCCATCGTCGCCCGGGACGAGACCCAGGTCTACGTCCTCTTGGATGCGTTACGATCCAAGCACCATGAGGCCCTCAAACACGTCTCTCCGGATGGTGATTCGGCCGCCCAATACGGCCTTGATTCGGCTCTGGAGCGGCTTGAACGTCTGCTCTACGGTATCGCCTACACCTCCGAATGCACGCCCCGACTGACGGACCTGGTCCTCAGTTTCGGAGAACGCCTCAGCACCGTCGTGCTGGCCGCGGCCATCAGAGCCACCGGGATCCGGGCAGTCCACTTGGATGCGGAACACGCAGGCATCCGTAGCCACGGTCCCTTCGGCAACGCCCGACCGGACCTGCCCAAGATGCTCGAACTGGTGCCTGACCACTTGCGTCGCATGATCGACGCCGGCGACGTCCCCGTCGTCACCGGCTTCTATGGCGTCGACGAAGACGGACACCCTACACTCTTTGGACGGGGCGGTAGCGATTACGTGGCCAGCCTCGTCGGCGTCGCGCTGGATGCCGACGCCGTGGAACTCTGGAAGGACGTTCCCGGCTTCCTTACCACCGATCCTGCCGCCGTCTCTGATGCTGCCCTCGTGCCTGAACTGGGCTACGACGAAGCGGCTGAACTGGCCCAATTCGGTGCCAAGGTCCTGCACCCACGGGCCGTCGAACCCGTCGCCGATGCGGGCATCCCCATCCTCATCCGCAGCGTCCGCGACCCGGACGCCCCACACTCCGTCGTGCGCGCCGACGTGAGCGCAAGCCATCGCCTGGTTCGCGCCGCCGCCAGCAAAGACGGCCTTGCCATCGTTCGACTGACAGGCCCCGGCATGGCCGCCACCCGGGGCGTGGCCCGCCGGGTCTTCGAAGCCATCAGTCACATCAACGTGCTGAACATCAGCACCAGCCAAGCCACCTTCGCGTTGCTGCTAGAAGCAGAAGATGCCCGCCGAGCCGCTGACGCACTCCAGTCCCTGGTCGGGGGCGTCATCCAGGGCATCGAAGTGCTGCCCGATCGCAGCCTCGTCTGCGTCGTCGGTCGCGGCCTCGGTGAGACTCCCGGCAGCGCTGCCAAGATCCTGCAAGCGGTCAGCGACCACGGCGTCAACATCGAAATGATCAGCCTCGGCGCCAGCGACATCGCCATCGATTTCATTGTCCATGCAGACGACCGCATCGAAGCCCTGCGAGGGGTGCACGATGCGTTCCTTCGCCAAGAGGTCAAAGCGTGAAGCGCGTCGCGATCCTCGGAGCCCCTGGCGCTGTGGGCCAACGGTTCATCGAACGCTTGGCCGACCACCCCGAGTTCGAGGTCACAAGCCTTGTCGGCAGTGACCGCTCCGCAGGCAAGACTTACGGCGAGGCATCCTCATGGATTCTCGATGCGCCCATGCCGGAAACCATCCGGGACAT
>JBFGSX010000314.1:0-2138 GCA_041566495.1 Thermoplasmatota archaeon | reverse complement strand
GGAAGACGCGCGGTCCGGGTGGGGTGTTGTTTGGCGTCCTTGCGCCGCAGTCGCTTGGCCACCAGGTCCACTGCCTCCTCCGAGAGGTGGCGGTAGGTGGTGAGCTTGCCTCCTTGCACAGACCACAAGTGGTCTGCGCCGTCGGCCTTGTGATCGTGCAGTACGTGGCGCCGGGTGACGTTGCCTTCGGTGAGGCCGGTCTCATTGACCAACGGGCGGACACCTGCATACGTCCACCGTACCCGGTCCAATGGTGCGTTGGGGAAGTAGAATCGGGCCGACTCTTGCAGGTATGCCACTTCTTCTGCTGTGGCTGTCGCCATGCCGGGGTCGCCTTCGAAGTCGGTGTCGGTGGTGCCCACCAGGCAGTGTTCGTGCCAGGGCAGGATGAAGAACATCCGGCCATCCTTGGCACGGATGATCAGGGCCTTCTCGACGAACCGCGGCACCACGATGTGGATGCCCTTGGTGCCCCGGATCAGGGTGGGGGCCTCGACGGGACTGGAGCCCAGGACCTCGTCCACCCAGGGCCCCGCCGCGTTGATGACGGCGCTGGCCAGGACGTTGAGCGGGCCGCCCTGGGCTCCTTGGTTGTCCAGGTGGCGCTGCGCCTCGGAGACGCCCGGATCGGCTTCGACCTGGGCGCCGAGGCAGACGCCATCCCGGATGTGCAGGCGAGTGACGTGCGTATGGGAGAGGCAGACGGCGCCATGCCTGCGGGCGTCCAAGACCAGTTCCGCCACGAAACGCTCCACGCTGTGCCATTGGCCGTCGTAGTAGCTGGCGCCTCCCAACAGGTCCTTGGGTTGGATGCCGGGCAAGGCCTTGAGGACCTCCTCCCGCTTGAGGTGATCCCGCTTGGGCACCGATTTGCCGTGGCTCAGGAGGTCATACAACCATAGCCCGGCGCGGACGGTGCGGCGGCTGGCGATGTGTGGATACAGGGGGTAGATGAACTCCAATGGGTGGACCAAGTGGGGTGCCTGTTGGAACATCAGTTCCCGGTCTTGTAGGGCTTCATGGACGAGGCCCAATTCGAATTGCTCCAAGTACCGCAGACCGCCGTGGGCCAGCATGCTGGACTTGGCGCTGGTGCCCCAGCCCCAGTCGTTCTTCTCGACGATGCAGACGCTGAGGCCGCGCATGGCGGCGTCTCGTGCAATGCCGGCGCCGTTGATGCCGCCACCGATCACCAGGAGGTCGAAGGAACGGCCCGTGGGTGCATCCGTCACTGCCATGTCATCGGCGCAAGGGTGTTTGAACCGTGCGACATGGGGGGAGCGCACCACACGCAGTTGCGCGTGGCGGGGTGACTCGCCGGCCGGGGCTCACTTGACCATCAAGGCCAGGTCGCGGAGGCCACTGACGAGCCGGGCCAACTCTCCCGGAGTGACATGGTCGCCTAGGGGAAGCACCGGGTACTTGGCGGTGGCTTGCCAGCCGTGGTGTGCCAGGTCTGCGAACTCGTCCGCCCAGTACGTCCATTGTTCGTGGCTGACGCCGTGCTTTTCAAGGATCACTCGGCACAATTCGAAGCGCGCAGGTTGGGCGTTCTGGGCCGAGTGCAGGGTGCCGGCGGTGAAGCCTTCTCCACCTGTGAGGCGGATGGAGACCTTGCCCACCGTGAATGCCCCGCCGCCCAGGGTCCATGCATGGGCCAGGGTGCGGATCTGTAGACCGACGGGGTCAGGGAGCTTGGAGACGAACGCTGTCAGGGCCGCTTCTGCATCCTCGGTCGTGACGGTGCTCGGGGTCATGCAAGGGGGAGGCGTGGGGGCGGTCAAAACCTTGGTGACGTGTGTTCTCGGCATCATAAGCATAAAGTGACGATGTTGCTATCGACGATTGATGATGTCGTCGGTGTCCGGGCTCTCCATGGGGGCTTCCGCTTGAAGGAGACCCTGCTGGAGAAGATGGCTGGAGAGATCACCCTCTCCGACGACCCTGGCGCCACCCTGCGCAAATGGCGGGAGACCTTCGATTTCAGCCAATCGGAACTGGCCCACCAATTGCAGGTCAATCCCAGCGTCATCAGTGACTACGAATCCGGCCGGCGCAAGAGCCCCGGCATCGCCACCATCAAGCGCGTCGTCGAAGCCATGGTGGACATGGACGAATCCAGGGGCGGCCATGTGGTC
>JBFGSX010000313.1:0-2139 GCA_041566495.1 Thermoplasmatota archaeon | reverse complement strand
TGGCGCGTGATGGGGCTCTTCATCTCCCGACTGTAGCCCTCGATCTCTTCGACTTCCATGACGCGGCGCAATCGCCGGCCACCCACGTGGACGGCCAGTTGGACCAGTACCACGTTGAGGTTGGGCATGAACTGGGGAGGCACGTTGATGGGGTCGCTCGTGAAGCGTTGGATGAGTTTCCCTACACTGGATGCGTGGAACGTGGCGAACGTCGGATACCCGGTCTGCATCGCTTGGATGGCGACCGCTCCCTCGGCGCCGCGGATCTCACCCACGATGATGCGGTCCGGGCGGGCTCGGAGGCCCACTTTGAGCAGGTCTCCTGTGTCCACGCTGGTGCCTTCGGCGCCACCGTCCCGGGTGACCAGTTGTTGCCAATTGGTATGGGGTGGATTCACTTCCGGAGTGTCCTCGGCGGTGAGGATCTTGGTGTTGGCTGGCACCAACGGAAGCAATGCGTTCAGGGTCGTGGTCTTGCCACTGGCGGTCTCCCCCGCCACGAAGATGCTCATGCCGTGCTCCATGCACAACCAGAGGTACGCGGCGACGCGGGTATCGAAGGTGCCCCACGCGATGAGTTGCGTCACCGGAATCGGCACATCGCTGAACTTGCGGATTGTGAAACTGCTTCCTCCCTTGGAGACGGATTCACCAAAGATGATGTTGATGCGGCTGCCGTCGGGAAGCGCCCCGTCGACGATGGGGCGAGCCTCGCTGACTGGGCGACCCATGCCTTCGGCCAATTGCATCAGGAATTCGTCCAGTTCCTTTGTGGTCTCGAATACGATATCGCTGCGGCAGGGCCCGAAGATCTTGTGGACCACCCAGATCGGCGTCGTTCCGAGGGCGTTGATGTCCTCGATCCATGGGTCCGCGATGATGGGGTCCATGCGCTTGGAGCCCAGCAGTTCGCGGTGGGCGTAGTAGCGGACCGTGCCCGCCAAGTCGCCCAGCCCACGGGCTTTGCGGAGGTGGGCGTCGATGAAGCCATTGAGTCTCTCTCGGAACTCCTGCTTGTCCTTCGGGACTTGGGCGTCCGGGATGCGCTTGAATACGCCGTCCATCAGATCGCCGAGGCCTTTGGAGGTCCGCTCATCCATGGGGGGTTCGATGGGGGTGTAGCGGGTGAAGTTCTCGCTGCTCTGGATATGGATGGACAAGTGCTCAGAGACTTCGTAGATCAGATTGTACGGCTTCAGGCTCTTCATGGCGCGATCCAAACCATCCACGAGCATGGGCTCAGGCTTGCCTTCCGCTATGAGTCGCTGGATGTACGCGGTGACGTGGGGGGCTGTCAACCCACCACCGCCTTGATCTCGATGACGATGCCCACGCCGGGCTCGACGCGGTAGCCGATGACCTCGTTGTAGCGATTGGCTGCTCGGCTCATGCGCTCCACGACGATGCGCCGGACGCCACTGTTGCCCACGATCTGCTTCTCGAGGTTCAACAGGACGTCCGCCGATTCGATGAATGGCTCCATGGCGCGGGGGTCCGCCTGGTTCGGATCCAGGGTCAGCAAGACGGTGCGGCCGGTGCCTGTCAGACGCTTGAACAAGTGCAGCACCGCTTCCACTTCATCCATGGCGCGGGGGTCGTCGCTGCGGTCCCGCATGTGGTCCCGAAGGAACTTGCTGAAGGCATCGATGACGACCACGTCCTTCTCGTACATCCGGCGCGCCCTGACGAGGCGTTCCAGCCGCTCATGGCGGGGCGCGCGGGCGCCAATGGTGGGATGGGTGGGCAGGAAAACCACACGCTCGTCGGGCACGGCGCCGTGGATAGAACCGTAGCCAAGGCTGTCCATCTGCGCGAAGAAGCCCTTGGTGGTCAGTTCCGTGGAGACGTAGGTGACCTCGTGGTCGTTCTGGAGGAGGCCTTCCATGAACCGTTGTGCCAGGACGCTCTTGCCGGTGCCATTGGGGCCTACGATGATGACCAAGCTGCCTTCTGGCAAGCCTCCGCCCAGGCGCTCGCAGAGGTCGTCGTCTTCAATCTGGAAGGAGAACACCCATGACGTACCTGAAACTCGCTGCGTGCATTCTGGTCAGCGGCTGGCTTGTCACCTCCGTTCAAGGCCAAGCGCTCTACTCGGTATCTCGCGACGACGCCCAACTCCGGACGATCAATCCCGCGACC
>JBFGSX010000312.1:0-2148 GCA_041566495.1 Thermoplasmatota archaeon | reverse complement strand
GTTGTCGGCGCCACCGACGACACCGCGGTCGAGCCCATCAAGGTCAAGGAGCCGCTCATGCTCAACGTCGGCACCGCCACCACGGTGGGCCTCGTGCTCGCTGTCGCTGGCAAGGAAGCCGAAGTCGTCCTGAAGCTCCCCGTCGCTGCCGAGACCGGCAGTCGTGTCGCCATCAGCCGCCGTGTCGGTGGCCGCTGGCGCCTGATCGGCCACGGTGTGCTGAGCTAGTATGCTCCAAACGGCCCTCCCAAGTGGTGTGGCCTGATGCTCGTCGTCATCGACACCAGCATCCTTCTGATGCCGTTCACCGACGGGCTTGACCTGATGGGTGAACTCGAACGGGTCATCGGCGACGTCGAACCGGTGCTCGCTGCGAGCGTGCACGAAGAACTGCACCACCATGCCGAAGGCAACGATGCCCGCGCCCGGGCTGCCAAAGGAGCCCTTCGCCTCACGGCGCGCTGGCGCGTCGAAGCCACGGAACTGCCCGGCGACGATGGTGTCCTAGACGTGGTGCGTCGCTTGCAGGCGGCGGTGTGCAGCAACGATCGCCGCCTTTGTGATGAAGCCGCCAAGCACGGCGTACCCGTGGTCTCGGTGCGCGCACGACGCCTACAACTTCGTTAACGCACGCCTGCCGGCGGGCGAGGGCCGATGCCCTCCAGGCGCTTGGCCGCGTCTCGGCGCACGAAGGAGTCCAGCAGCAACGGCACGATGGTCGCCAATGCGAACCACGCGATGCCTCGGAACACAGGTGTTCCCCAGCCATAGTAGACCCCGAAGCCAGCGACCAAGAGGATCTCCAGGATCGCGATCCGAGCCTCGGCCCGGGCAGACTCCACCAGCACCTCGGCTTGGATGGCTGGATCCAGCTCCGTCTGCATGTATCCGAGCCAGTCGGCAGGACCAGGGGTCACACAGAGCACAAGGAGGCGGGGGCCAAAAAGGCCATGCACCCGGATTCATGCTGGCCGTCTGTGCCCACCACGCTCTGGTTCGCTCGCCACGGAGAGGTCAGTCCAGATTACGTCGGCGCGTTCGTCGGACGCCTCGATGTGCCCCTGTCGGACGTCGGCCATCACCAAGCCGCCGCCATCGACGCTTTCCTGAACGAAGCAGGCATCGATGCGGTGCTCTGCAGTCCTCGTCGCCGCGCCATGGAGACCGCCAAGCCATTGTTGGACTCGCTCGAGATGGATGCGGACATCCGCCCCGCCTTCGCCGAGATGGATTTCGGGGAATGGGAAGGCCTTCATTGGCCGGAGATCGAGGCAAGGGACCCGGATTTTGCTCGTGAATGGCAGGAAGACCCCATGTCCTTGCCGTGCCCGGGCGGGGAATCCGCGGGGAATTTCGCGATGCGAGTGCAGCGGGAACTGACCCAGGTCGTCGAGGAGTACCGCAACAAGAACATCGTCCTGTTCGCCCACGCAGGGGTCAACCGGGCCATCATGGCGCAGGTCATCGGCATCCCGTACATGCAGAGCTTCGCCTTGAGCCAAGACTACGGTTGCGTGAACGCCGCTGGTTGGCAGGAATCCCTGGCCCAGATCGCGTTGGCCAACTTCGTACCCGGCCCCCGCAGCGTCATGCAAGGGGACGGCGAACGGGTCTGATCACTGCAAGGCGGAGAACGTCACTTGGATCGGCACCGGCGCGGCAGCGGCTGCCAAAGGCGTGAGCATCAGGTTCCAGGCGCCCGGGGCGGGGTCGTCCAGGGTCCAGGTCCCTTGGCCTGTCAACGCATCCATGGGGCCCAGCGCATAGGACTGGTCTGGGCCGACCACCCTCACGTCGTATTGCGCCCCAAGGCCCCCATCGTAACCCAGACTCACGCTGTCGGCCAATGGCTGGACGTCGCCCAGGGGGGTCATGGTGGTCCCCGTGGCCGCCGGGGTCACGGCACCCTCGAACAGCGCGACATCTTGCGCGGGGCGCAACCTGAGCCATTCCTGGCCGGTCGTGGCGATGCCGGTGGTGGCATCGATGCGGGCGACCGTGAATGGTGTCGGATCACTGAATGCTCCGGGAAGATCTCCATAGGCGATCCACCAGAACGGCGGGCCGTCGCTGCCACAGCCCGACAACACTTGTTCACCCATCCACAATGCGCTGACCAACACGCCTTCGGTGCTGGCGCGGGCTTGG
>JBFGSX010000311.1:0-2161 GCA_041566495.1 Thermoplasmatota archaeon | reverse complement strand
GTTGACGGCGACGACCAGCTGGTCGATACCGAGGGTCTTGCTCAGGAACACGTGTTCCTTGGTCTGGGCCTGCGGGCCTTCGATGGCGCTGCAGGTCAGGATAGCGGCGTCAGCCTGGCTGGCACCGGTGATCATGTTCTTCACGAAGTCACGGTGGCCGGGGGCGTCGATGATCGTGAAGTAGTACTTGTCGGTGTCGAACTTCTTGTGGGCGACGTCGATCGTCACACCGCGTTCGCGCTCTTCCTTCAAGTTGTCCATGACCCAAGCCAGGAAGAAAGAACCCTTACCTTTCTCGGCGGCTTCCTTCTTGAAGGCGTCAATCATGTGCTGGGGGAACTGGCCGGTGTCGAGCATCAGGCGACCGACCAGGGTAGACTTCCCGTGGTCGACGTGGCCGATGACCACGAGGTTCATGTGGGGCTTGTTTGCCATTGGGATCACTCCTAGAGATTCCGCCGCGGACGCCACCTGCCGTTCGGAAAGACCCGAGGCCCAGGTGGGCCGCGTCTCTACCGAAGAAGCCAGTGGCTCCCGCGGGACCTACTCCCCGGAGGGTGCAGGACTTGCGGATAGGTGGGCCGACTGAGGTCCCCTATATGGGCGTTGTGGGGTGGGTTACGCGTTGCGCCTGGCCCGCCAAGCGGTCAGCACGATGAGCATAGTGGCGAACGGCAATGCGCTGGGCCCTGGAATACTCGCGTCAGCAAGTGGGTTGATGATGCAGACCGACCCCCCGTCACCCCCGGTGCTATTGGCAAACCCGGCGCCCCCTGGGCCGCCGTTGAAGCCGAATCCGCCATCGCCACCCCGGGCTTCACTCGCGGTTGAGCCGGACCCTCCGCCTCCGGGTTCGGCGATGAGGCGGGATGGGGTCTCTTGCAACCCCTGTCGGCTTCCCGTCAATTCCGTGCCGTTGCCCCCGCGGCCTCCGATGGCGCTCCCTTCAGCGTCGCCGCCGGCACCGCCGGTTCCTGCGCCTCGGCCCCCCGTTCCGCCGAAGGCAAGGAATCGACCGCCGTCACCGCCGCGCCCCCCGTTGGGATTGCCCAAGGCCTCGGCTTGGGCGACGGACGCGAAGCAGGCATTGTATCCATGCCCGCCAGAGCCGGCGATGGCCAGGGCATCGCCTCCCCGGCCGCCGTCGCCGTCGGGTCCGGTGCCGCCATCGCCTCCGATGGCTGTGGCGTTGCCTCCCGTCTCGCCGTCTTCGCCGACGTCGCCACAGCGGCCGGCGCCTCCATTTGCCGCCGCGGGGGTGCCGTCCCCCAGTTGTGCGGGTGCTGGCTGGGACGCGTCGTCGGTCTTGTGGCCCCTGCCATCACAACCCCGGCCGCCCTCAGCCGTGGCATCTCCGCCTGGACCTCCGTTGCCATGGATGATTTGGGGGCTGCCCAGGACCTCTCCGACGAGCTGGACCGAGCCCCCGCTTCCTCCAGCTCCGCCGCGAGCGAACGCATCTCGGTCCGAGATCGCCAGCGCATGGCCGCCCGGTCCACCGTCTCCTGCCTGAAGAATGACCCCTGGCTCGAACCGGATCAATGGTGCGACGATGGTCAGACTGCCCCCCGAGCCGCCGGGCTCCGCGATGGCCGTGGGCCCCTCTGCGTCCGCTCCGGGTGCGCCGGGTAGTGCCCGCAAATACGTGGCAGCTTCAATCGTGAGGGTGCCTGCCGAGGTGATGGTGACGTCTTCGCCCTGAGCAATTTCGATGTCCTTGAACCATGCATCGGAGATGATGGAGCCGGGTTCGGCGACGATGGTGGCTGCCGACGCGGTTGGAAGCGCCAAGAGAGACAGGGTGGCAATCAGCAACACGTGCTGCATACCAGGGCAAGGTCATCAGGGTCTTTGAATGGTCTGGGACGTTTGTTGGCCTAGGGTGTGTAGGTGGTGAGCCCTTGCTGCCGCGCGTAGGCCAGATCCGCACGGTCGTAGGCATCGAAGTCATCTGGCACGTAGCCGGCCTGGACCTCGCTGACGAAACTGTCAATGTATCCGATGCCGGCCCTCATGACGGAATCTTCCTGGGTCGAGTGGCATGCGCATGGGTCCTCGGCAGCGGTCGTCTTTCGCGGGTAGAGCATTTCGGTGCCGCGCTCTACGAGTCCGAGGACATGGCCAATCTCGTGGAGTGCAACCTTCTGCTCTGCCGCGCGGT
>JBFGSX010000310.1:0-2175 GCA_041566495.1 Thermoplasmatota archaeon | reverse complement strand
GCCGTCCACCAGGGTGCCAAGAAGGTGGTCGAATACGACTTCGGCAACACCGCGTCTGGCTGGGAACCCAGCCACACCTGGGTATTCGACCCCCGAGAGGGCGCCAAACCCGGCTCCTGGATGATTCCGCCGGGCTACGAACTCCCCAAATCCATGCTCGCCGGCTTGACGAACCTAGGCCAGCTCGGACCCGGCCAACTGGGCCACGTCTCCGTTCCCTGGACCCCCGAGGTCGGTGGGACCAACGAACTCATCGTCTACGTCGACTCGAAGAACCTCGAATTGGAGTACGTTGACGACATCAACCTGTTCCGATACCAGCAGAAGGTCATTGTCAGCGGCTTCGAAGTGACGCCTGCGACCATGACCGGCTGCAGTGAAGAGGATGTATGCGTCGATGGGTCCAACGCAGTGGCAACGGTTCCCGTCACCTTGACCAACACCGGCAACAGCCGTGCGATGTTCGATGTGATGCCCCGCGCCACGCCCCAGTTCGACCTGGGCCTCAAGTACAACGGCAAGGCAGTCGAGTCGGTCGCATTGGACTCTGGCGACAGCATCCAAGCGATGCTCACCATCCGGGCACTCGACGCCCCAGCACTGACCCACGACGTCTTCTTGGATGTCCGGGACAAGGATGCCCGCCGCGACTTCGCGTTCAAGATCCCTGTCGAAGTGCTTGCCGAGACCATCAAGCCTGCGCTGGTGGGAGACACGGACTTCACCATGGCTCGCCACGCAGAGCGCCAGTTCCTGCTGGAGAACCAGGGCAATGGCCAGCTGCCGGTCCTGTTGCGCGTGGAAGGCAAACCCGCGGGCCTTGCCGTGCGCATCTTGCCCGGCGAGTTCACCCTCTCGCCGTTCGAGAGCCGCGCTGTCAATGTGGAGTTCATGAACCTGGGTGTCGCCGCCGGCGACTACGCTTTGAAGCTCGTCAATAGCCGCGCCGACTGCGATACCACGGATTGTGATGTGATCCAGGACCTGACGGTCTCCATCGAGGCGTACAAGACGCCCACTGCGGAGATCCTCCTCGATGACCTCTCCGCTGCCCCCGGCGTGCCGGTGCAACTACGAGACGGTTCCACCGCCACCGGTGCGACCATCGTGGAGTGGGAATGGAAGTTCGGTGACGGAACGACCGGCACCACGCAGAACCCAAGCCACATCTACGACGCCCCGGGCACCTACACGGTCAACCTCCGTGTCGTGGACTCGGAAGGCCAAGCCAGCCAAGCACCTCCGGTGATCGTGGTCGTTTCCAACACGCCCCCGACCCCGGTGGTGGATGTCTACACCCCCGACGACGTCGCCATGATGGCGGGCACTGAGATCAACTTCACCGCATACGACTCGTTCGACGCGGAAGGCGGCATCGGCAAGGTGACCTGGAGCTTCGGCGACGGTTCCCTGGCCAGCGGCCTCAACGTGACCCACGCCTACGCCGTGCCTGGCACGTACCGGGACACCGTGGCTGTGGAAGACCTGCATGGTGCCGTCAAGACCCACGCGTTCGACGTAGAGGTCGCGAAGGCCGAAGCCACCACCGCTGAGCCGGTCAACGCCATCGAGGACTCCCAGAAGGCCCCCGGCCTTCAGGTGGTGTTCCTTGGTATGGTCGTCGCCGTCGCAGCCTTCCTCCGCAGGCGCAAGCAAGCATGAAGCACATTCTGCTAGTGCTCCTCCTCATTGTGCCTCTGGCGTCTGCTGCCGAGACACCTGTGGTGGGGCCCCTACGGATCGTCAGCGACGCACCGGTCGCCCTGCAGGCACCCGCGGTGGGTGACGACTTCATCGCATGGATCAGCATCGTCGGTGGCACCGGCGACGTACACATCCGCCCCAACGGTGGCACGAAGGTCTTTGCGGTGACCGATGGCACCCCTGGCCAAGAGTCGAACGATGCCTTGGCCGGCGGCGCCGGCCACTTGATCTGGACTCGCAGCCGGCTGGTCAACACGGTCTCCGGGGAAGGCCAGCAGGTCCAAACAGACCTGGTGATCTATGACGTCGATCGTCGCGCGGAGATCTACGACAGTCGGTCCCCTGAAGTGGAGGAAGGTGTGCCGATTATCGGCGATGAGTTCTACGGATACTTGTCCAATGAACGAGGCGTCCAGCAAGTGTTCGTTGGCCGGTACTCTGGCAGCTCCGCATTCATCCCTGCTTCCGTGG
>JBFGSX010000309.1:0-2178 GCA_041566495.1 Thermoplasmatota archaeon | reverse complement strand
GCCTGGACCTCAACGGCGCCACCGTCGCCATCCAGGGCTTCGGCAACGTCGGCGGCAACGCCGCCCCGCTCATGCACGAGATGGGCTGCAAGGTCGTCGCGGTCAGCGACGTCAACGGCGCTATCTACAATCCCGATGGCTTCGATGTCCCCGCTCTGATGAAGCACGTCAAGAGCACGGGCAGTGTCGTCAACTTCCCTGGCTCTCGGGCCATCACCAACGCAGAACTCCTGGAAGCCGACGTGGATATCCTCATCCCCGCCGCGCTGGAAGGGGTCATCCACAAGGACAACGCCGCGGACCTCAAGTGCAAGATCCTGGCTGAAGGCGCCAACGGTCCCACCACGCCCCAGGCCGACAAGATCCTCACGGAGAAGGGCATCTTCGTCGTCCCCGACGTGCTCTGCAACGCCGGCGGCGTCACCGCGTCCTACTTCGAATGGGTGCAGGGTCTGCAGTCGTTCTTCTGGAGTGAGGAAGAGGTCAACCAGCGCCTCGACCAACTCATGACCAAGGCGTTCCACGAGGTCCACGACATCTACCTCGCTGAGAAGCCGAAGGACACGGATCCCGCGCACCCATTGACCATGCGCCAAGCCTCGTACATGCTGGGCGTCCGCCGGGTCGCCGACGCCATCCGCAAGCGCGGCATCTTCCCGTAGTCGCCATGACTCGGACCATCCGTCGGGCCATCGTACGCCAGGTCCCGGATTCCTACGCGCAGTGCATCAGCAGCGCACCCGATGCGGCAGCCATTGATGTCGGTCTGGCCAGGAGGCAACATGCCGCTTACGTGGAGCTGCTGGAGACGCTCGGCGTCGACGTCACCGTCCTGCCGCCCCAGGAGACCCATCCGGACTGCATCTTCACGGAAGACACGGCCGTCGTGGTGGATGGCCATGCCGTCGGCTGCAACCTACTGCAGAGCGGTCCCCGCCAAGGAGAGCAGGAGTCCGTCCACGCCGTACTGGCCGCAGCCATGCCCCTGCACCCCGTGGTCGCCCCGGCCTCCTTGGAGGGCGGGGACGTCCTGCGCCATGGGGATACCCTTTATGTCGGCCTGTCCGGGCGCACCAACCAGGCCGGCATCGCCGCCCTCGCCGCCGCCATGCCGCACCACGACGTGGTGTCGGTACCCGTCCACGGCAGCCTGCACCTGAAGACCGTGGCGACCATCGCAGGCGGGCGTTTGATCCTCGTCGATCCGGGGCACATCGATACATCCCTGCTGCCCGATCTCCCCGTCTTCGAGGTGCCTCCGCAAGAGGCACACGGAGCCAATTGCATCAACATCAATGGGGTCGTCGTCTTACCGGACGATTGCCCACGGACCGCTGCGGCCGTCGCAGCCCACGGCATGGACGTGCGGACCGTGCCCATGTCTGAGTTCCGCAAGGCCGACGGTAGCCTCACGTGCCTGTCAATCAGGTACTGAGCCGGGCCTACTCGCTTTCTTCCACCGGCCGCAGCCCTAGGCGCTGCACGACCGCGTGGGGCGGGAAGTGGGCGAAGTAGATCGTCGACGCGGCTGCGAGGCTGACGAGCCGGGAGATCACCGGCCAGTACGACAGGTCACTCAGTCCTAGGACGCTAGCGATCAACGCGGCCCCGAACCAGACGATCAACGATGCCGACACCAGAGAGATGCGGAACGTCACCGTCCGGTCGTGCGCCCGGAAGCCGAGGTACGCATACGCACCGGCGATGAACAAGACCGGGATGAGGAGTGCCATGAACAGGGGCGTGTACAGCGGCTGCTCGGTCAATGGTTTGGCGTATGTCAGCGCTGCCTGTCCGTCCTCCACGACGGTGCCCACGGGATTCGCCTCGAAGATGGTGTACATCCACGCCAGGGCGCTGAGTCCATAGAACAACGCGATTGGCCACCACAAGGATTTGCGCCCCGTCACTAGGTATGCGAGGTAGAATGACAAGCCCCAGAGTGCCCCGAAGATCAGGATCAGGTTCAACATCATGACGGTCAGGCCGAACGACAAGCTGTACAGGTCGGCCGCCGCCAGCATCGTGGCGAAAACGGAACCGACAAGGCTTGATGCCGCCAAAAGGAACCACCATGCTTGCCAGGCGTGGTTGGCCATGCGGGCCTCTTCAGAGACCGCCCGGCGACCCAAGCGGATGGCCAACACGATGTACACTGCCGCCGAGAAAGCCGCCAAG
>JBFGSX010000308.1:0-2182 GCA_041566495.1 Thermoplasmatota archaeon | reverse complement strand
GACCTTGGCGCCTACGTCTGGCTCGTCCACGGCACGGATCTTGCGGGCCAGTTCCATTTGTCCCGTCAGTTTCTCCATCGTGGAGTCCAAGACCTTGTACGCGGAAGCGACGGGGCCGGCAGCGATGTCGGCCGTGTCGTGGGTGAACCCGAAGCCCTCGTATTGCTCTGGCTTGCCGACCCGTTCCTCGACGAGCCCCATCATCTTGGAGACGTCCTTGGGGTTGGGGTGCTTGCGAGTCGCCTCGAAGAACGCCAATGGGTAGTGGCTCAACGTGTCCACGTTGTGCGCTTCCTTGTCGATCTCGTTGGGATCAAGCCGGGTCGTCAACACCAGGGGCAAGTCCATGAGGCCGCCCCGGCGGTCTGGGACGTAGCGCTTGCTGAAATTGAGCAGGCCGTCCATCAGGAGCATGACGGCGTCCTCGTCGCCATCGCAGTTACGGCGCTTGGCGGCGTGGAAGTACGGGTGGCCGTAGTGGCCTTGGGCGGTAGTCCAGCCGATGATGCGACTCAGGACCCCGCCGCTCGTGTGGGGGGCCAGGCCGATGACGTACGCACCCAGCATGTCGTCCCGCTTCTCGGCATTGTAGTATGACTTGAGGCCGTAGAACTTGACCAGGAGCTCATCGATGAATTGGGCGACCTTGAGGAAGTAATCCATGCAGCCCTTACTGACGACGATATCCTGAACACGGATCTCACAGATCTGGTCGTCCCGCTCCAGGGGTGCACCCTTCCAGTCATGAGTGTATCCCAGGCCGTGCAGGGTCTCGACGGGGGCATGGATCTCCCCGGGCTTGAAGTGAGTGACCGGGATGTCGGTCATGTCGTACCGGATGGTGCCGTCCTTGAACGTCCACAATTGGTACT
This sequence comes from Thermoplasmatota archaeon, assembly GCA_041566495.1. GTDB lineage: Archaea > Thermoplasmatota > E2 > JACPAO01 > JAHFTW01 > JBFGSX01. Next base: position 1,310 of record JBFGSX010000308.1, on the reverse strand, counting down.
TGGCCCGCAGGATCGCTTTCTCGAGCGGCTCAGGGACCTTCTCTTTGTTGATGACGTTCACGACCGCCTTCACGTCGGGGGCGCGGGTCATGCCAAGAGATGTCAATGCCCGTTGCAGTTCGGCCCGCAGGTCGATGCTGATGGGGGGAATGTCAAAGTCCCTGACGCCAGGAGCTCGGGGTGCGGGCGTGGTGCGGCCGTCGCATTTGTCGCAGCGCAGCCGCCACTGGCCCTTGGCATTGCACTCAGTGCAATGGCGTTCGGAGGCGTTGACCTCCACGTGTCCCTTCTTGGCGGCATCCACCAGTAGCCGCTGGTTGCCCCCAGATTGGCCGATGGGGAACAAGCCATGGTTCGGGGGCTTCATCTTGCGCACGTCCGCCTTCTCGGGGCGGCCCATGCGGCCACCTACGCGGCATGGTGCGCGGGGCATGACGACGAAGCCCGCCAAGCGGGAGACCAGGTCCACTGTGGGGAACTGCTTGTCCAGGTCTGGCTGGCATGGATCGTACAGGATCTTGCGCCGGGCCGTATCGACGATGCGGCCTTCGTCCAGATCCAAGCCGACGCAGCGCAGCAACGGCAGGCTCAGGTGCGGCTCCACCTCGATGCGTCCGTCCTTGAGTTTGTGAAGGCCGAGCAGGTTGACCAGGAGTTCTTTGCCGACGGGGTCGGGGCCGATGCTGAGGTGGTCGTCTTCCCATCGGCCCTGCTCTTTGATCCATTCGCTCAGGGTGCGCAGGTCTGCGGGTTGGATGTCGTGCCAGAGTAGGGTACAATCCGGGTGCAATGGGGCTCCGGTGTCGGCCATGGTGACCATCTCGTCACCGCTCAACGTGCCGGTGAGCCCGAAGTCCCAGTCGGGTTCGATGCCGTGCACTTGGGCATGGACCTGCAGCCACCATTCCCAGACCCAACTACTGTGGGGCAAGAGGGCATTGTTCTCGGCGAATTCGCCGAAGGGAATCAAGATCTCTCCGAGGTCGACGATCTCGGCCACTGCCGGACGGAACTCCTTGACATCGGCGAGCGTCCGCAGTTGTCGCAGGTCGCCGTTCTTCATCAGGACCGTCGGTCCATCCAGGGTGTCGCATGGGGTGGCCAGGGTACCCTTGCCGGGACGTTCGACCTTGAGCTGGGTGCCGACGGCGAGGAAATCGTCCACCAACATCATGGTGGCGGGGTGAAGTGCATTGGATGCGAGGCCGCCGGTGCGTGCGCGGCCGTAGCGCAAGCGGAACGCGCCGGGGCGGCTGGGGTGGCCGAACACGGGCCGTCCGGCGATGATGTCCTTGACGAACTTGGTGATG
>JBFGSX010000307.1:0-2197 GCA_041566495.1 Thermoplasmatota archaeon | reverse complement strand
CGGCCAGCGACGAAGCCTATGGGTATCCCCGTTACGAGGCCCCGGCGTGTGACATCAAGATCCACGATGATGGGACGTTCACGGGCAACGTGACCCCTGGCTACGCTCTGATCAATGTCTGGTACGATCACTACGCTACCTGCACCGAGACCCGCCAAAGCAATGGGGACTACCGGCGCGAGTGCGGCGCCGATTACTTCGGCTACACGGAGACCCGTGTGCTGCAGCCCGATGCCCAGACGGCCATGACCATCGTCCTCCGGGAACGCCCCATGGCGGACGCCACCATCAGTGGATACCTCATCGATGGGGAGAGCGGCAAGACCGTCCCCCGAGCCCATGTCTCGTTCAGCAACCAGGAGAACCACGCCTGGGGCAGCGCGCAGACCGACAAGGACGGCAGCTACAAGGTGCGCCTCCGTGCCGGCTACCACCACGTCAATGTCTGGGCCGAGGGTTACCTTCCCTGGCAAGGGGTCGTGTTCGTCGCCAAGGGAGGCGAGACCCCCTTCGATGTCACCCTGACCGCGGGTGAATCCCGCTACGGTGGCTGCTGCTACGCCTACGACGACGTGGCGTACGCGGAAGCCGAGCCTGCAAAGGCAGGCGGCGCGGAGCCCCGCCCGATGAGTGCCTCACCTGAACCCATGGAATCCCCATCGTCTTCCGCCGAAGCCTACGAAGACCTTGGCGGCGGCCTTGGCCCGTATGACGCCGCCAAGCGCCAGCAACAATTCCACCCTGACGCAGGCAAGGAATCCCCAGTACCCGTGGCCCTGGCGCTCATCGCGCTGGCCCTGGTGGCGGCCCGCCGGCGCTAAGTCGCTCGCAGATCAGCGGCCACGCGCGCAAGTTCCCGCAGCCCCAGGATCGTGCGGGTGCCAAACCACGTCAGGGCCTCACCGTCAATGATGCGGACCCGAGATGCGTCCCCTAGCGCCCCGAGCCCGCTCAGGTCGAGCTTGGGGAGTTGCTTGTGGAATGGAAACGGCTCCGTCGGGAGCAACGACCACTGCGCACCTGAGCTCGCGATCTCGTCTTCGGAGACCTCGAAGTATTTGTTGCCCGCATGGGCGGCAAAGACGTTGTGCAGGCCAACGGCGGCCAGCATGGCGTGGGGATATGCGGTGCGGTCGAACGTCATCCATGGAGCATGCCATATCGGGCACCAGACCGGGATGGGGGGCAGGTCGGGGATGTCTGCCAAGACCGCATGAATCTCAGCCGAGGCTCGTTCCCCGGCGTCCCGGTCCCCAAGGCGCTCGGCCAGGGTCACCAAGAATGCAGCCGCGTCCTCGACGGTGTCGATCTCGGAATGGAGGACTTCCACGCCGGCGCTTTGCAGGGCCTGGACCAACGCCAGGGGGTTCTCGTCCTTGTCCACGACGACCAGGTCCGGCTCGAGGGCAAGGATCTTGTCCAGGTCGGCGTCCTTCGTGCCGCCCACGTGTGGGATGCTTTCGACCCATGGACTCGGGAAGATGCAGAACCTGGTGCGTCCGACGACCGAGTCGGCGAAGCCCAGATCATGCAGGGATTCTGTGTGCGAAGGCACCAGGCTGACGACCCGCAACTAATGCTCCTTTGGCAAGGCCACGTGGTCCAGCCAGAACTCGCAGAGCGCTTCCATGACCTTGATCGTCGACACCAGGTCTTCGGGCTTTGTGATGAAGGCGTTGGCGCCCACCTCGTACGCCTTCGTGACGTCGGTCTTGGCCGCGGAGGTGGTCAAGATGATGACCGGCAGCCGCGAGCGCTCTCCGGACCGGATGGCTTCCAGCAGTTCGAAGCCGCTCGTCCCGGGCATATTGAGGTCAAGCAGGACCAGGTCAGCGGCATCCAGATGCCCCAACATTTCCTCCTTGGTCCGGGCGGTGAGGACCTCGAGGCCGGGGCGCGCCGTGGAGAGCGCCTGCTCAAGCAGCATCAGATCGGCGCGATCGTCATCCACGAGCAAGACTGGGGCCATGAGCGTTCTTCGAGGCTGGGCGAACCACATAACCATGCCCCTTGCCACCTGTACTTCCCCGACCACAACGCACTTAGGAACCGCTGGACTGAAACGATTGTATGGAAGGCCAAGACGAGGCCGCGAACGCCTCCGACGCGCAGACCCGCAGCCTGTGGCAGCGCATCGCCGGCAAGGGCCCAGAAAGGGCCAAGAAGAGCCGCCCCCACCCCTTCGCCCACGAGCAGG
>JBFGSX010000306.1:0-2237 GCA_041566495.1 Thermoplasmatota archaeon | reverse complement strand
TGGGCGAGACCCACCATGATGCAACGTGGCCCGCTTCGAGACACCCCCAACGGATTGGGGTGAAGTCCATGCCGGCTACAGCCCGGAGACCGTGGCCCGTACCAAGTGGCTCCGAGACATCGTGGTGTCTACCCTGTCGGAATGCACGGAGTCCGTCCAGGGGGCGAAGATGATGGGCTACGCCCAATACTGGCTGGACAACAAGCAAGACGTGCTGGCCATGATCAGTCCCGAGGACGAGATGGTGAAGTTGTACGTCCACCGTGTACGCGAGGATGCGACGGGGCGGCTGAAAGTAGAAGGGAGCGGGAAGAATGCTAGACACGTCAAGCTCTGGCTGAAGGAAGAGTATGATCCTGACGCCATCCGCGATCTACTGCAACAGGTGGTCGCGGCACGCGCGACATCCTAAGCCACGCCCTCGCTGCAGGATCCCCTGAGCACCACAAATCGCCATCAGGGCCATAGGCACCCGATCATGATACACTGCCGTGGGCCCCGCAGGACGACTCGCATGGTTGGCCGGTGCGCTACTGGCGGCTGCGTTGAGCTTGGCCATTCCCATCGAGACTGACGCAAGACTCGTCTTGGCCATCCTCGCCTTCGCGATGGTGCTGTGGGTCAGTGAGACCGTGCCCTTGGCCATCACTGCGCTGGCATCGTCACTGCTCTTGATCCTGGTGGCCGGGCGGGAAGCCAAGCCGGTGTTCGCCGCCTACTTCGACCCCGTTGTGGTCCTCTTGTTAGGGGGCTTCGTATTGGGGGTGGCCCTGAGCAAGCATGGACTCGACGTGACATTGGCGACCGCCATGACCCGTCGAGCGGGAGGCCACCCGTCTCGGGTTTTGCTCGCTATCATGGCGACCACTGCATTGTTCAGCATGTGGATCTCCAACACGGCATCCACGGCCATCATGCTCCCCATCGCCCTTGGCATTGTCACAGCCAATCCCGGGCATAGCTCCAACCTGGCCCGCACCCTGGTGCTGGGAGTGGCGTTCTCCGCGAATGTAGGCGGGATCGCTACACCGATTGGTACGACGGCCAACGCCATCGCGATCCGATTCCTGTCCGAGGCGGGCGCGTCCATCACGTTCATGGGGTGGATGGTCCGCGCCGTGCCCCTGGTGGTGCTGATGGTCGTCGTCCTTTGGTGGCTCTTGTTGCGCATCTACCCATTGGACCGGGAGTCACTGGCAAGCGCCCCCCGCGTGGAGCCGATGCGCCGGGAGCAATGGCTGGTCATGTCGGTCTTCTTGCTGACGGTGACGTTGTGGCTCACCACAGACCTGCACGGCGTATCGGCCCCTGTGGTCGCCGTCGTGCCCATCTTGCTGTTGGCCATCATCCGCTTGCTCGACGAAGACGATCTGCACAAGGTCGGATGGCCGACATTGCTTCTCATCGGTGGTGGGTTGGCGCTGGGCGACGCCATCACAGGTAGCGGCTTGGACGCCTTGTTCGGTGACCTCGTGGCCAACATCGTGGGCGGCCGAGGCGGGGTGGTGGCGTTCGCTGCAGTCGCCGTAGCAAGCCTCCTCTTGACGGTGTTCGCCAGTAATACCGCTGCGGCGGTCATCATGGTCCCAATCGCCATCGGCTTGGCACAACTGTGGGACCTGCCCCTGCAAGGGATCACCGTCTTGGCCGCTGCCGCCTTGTCCTTGGATTTCCTCGTCCCCGTGGGTACGCCCCCAAATGCGATGGCCTTCGGCACAGGCCACGTACATGTACGGGAGATGGCCAAGGTCGGCGTATGGGCTAGCTTGGCCGGCGTAGCACTGGCTACTGTCATGGCATGGGCGTTCTGGTAGCAAGCGCCGCCAGGGCACCCCACTTCACGCCCCATGTGGGGCGGACAGCTGACCTTTTGCCAACGTGACCCAAGCCTCTATCACGCCGGTCTCCGGGTGATGGGTGTGCGGCACATCCTGCTTGCGGTATTGCTCCTGCCAGTGGCCCAGGCAGTCACGTGGGAAGACCCGACGGGCGACCATGAGGTGGGCGCCGCGGAGATCTACACGACGGCTCCGGCCGGTTGGTACCCCAACGCAGACGTGCTGCGATTGGAGATTAACGAGGTGAATGCCGACGAGGTCCGAATCGAGGTCGAGTTGGCCTCCCTCGAACCAGGCTCCGAGCCCCAGGAACCCAACCGCGTCTCGTTCGGGATGCGCCTGGTTGATGATCCTCTGAATCGAACATGGTTGCTCGAGGACACTGGCGATAGTTGGTGG
>JBFGSX010000305.1:0-2245 GCA_041566495.1 Thermoplasmatota archaeon | reverse complement strand
CCCGACCAGCGACGATGCCTACCTGGCGCATCATGGCCGCGGCGACGAAGCCTTGCGGGCCTCGGGCATCAGCCATACCATCCTGCAAAGCCACCTCCTCATGCAGGACCTGTTGTTGTTCGCCCCCAGTCTACGCGCAGGTTTTCCGCTCATCGTGCCCGACAGCGACCCACACATCGCGTTCATCGACATCCGTGACGTCGCCGACGCTACCGTCGCCGTGATGCAACGGCCAATCCACCAGGGTGAGACGCAGGTCTTGACCGGTCCGGCCGCTTGGAGTATGGGCGAGGTGGCCGGCGCGATCGGCGAAGCCACGGGTCGCGAGGTGCCGTTGCGCAGCGTGCCATCCGCCGAGGTCCATGCCGCCCTGGAAAGCATCGGCCTAAGCCCGGCCCGCTCAAGGGCGGTCGCCGCCATGCTCGCCGCGTATGGGGACGAAGAGGCCACCCGCGCCGTCAGTCGCATCACCGGCCTGCCACCGAGGGCTTTGGAAGTGTTCCTGATGGACCAGAGGCAACGCTTTGCCGATACGCGGGTCGACCAGCGTGTAGCCAACGATGAAGTACGGCGCTTAGACCACGCATTGAACTGGTAAGCTGCGGCGTCGCCCTCCGCGGCGGGCCGTCTGCGGGCCAGGCGAACGCACCCCTTTTGATACGAGCGCGTCTGGCGGCGCCCATGGCCAAGGCCGTCGAACAGACCCGTGGGCTCCCGCCCAAGTCCGAGGACTTCATGGAGTGGTACAATGAGGTCGTCGAACTCGCTGAACTGACGGACAAGCGCTACCCGATCAAGGGCATGAACATCTGGCGCCCCTACGGCCAGAAGATCATGAGCCAGATCGACCAATTCACCCGCGCCGAAATGGCCCGCACCGACCACGACGAAGTCAGCTTCCCCCTTCTCATCCCTGAGAAGTTGTTCATGAAGGAAGCCGACCAGATCAAAGGCTTCGGCAGCGAAGTCTTCTGGGTCACCCACGCCGGCGAGAACGAACTCCCCGACGGCGAACGCTGGGTCGTACGACCGACCAGTGAATGCGCCATGTACGAGATCTTCCCCCTCTGGATCCGCAGCCACAACGACCTGCCCCTCCAGACCTACCAGATCTGCAACGTGTTCCGCTACGAGACCAAGCAGACCCGCGCCTTCATGCGCGTCCGCGAGATCCACTTCTTCGAAGACCACAGTGTCTTTGCCACCGAGGAACAGGCCCGGGAGCACGTGGCCCTCGACCTCGAGATCGTCAAGCGCGTCTACGACCGCCTCGCTTTGCCTGCCCTGCAGAACAAGCGCCCCGACTGGGACAAGTTCCCCGGCGCAGTGGACTCCACCGGCGCCGACGTGGTGATGCCCAGTGGCCGCACCCTGCAATGCGCCACCGTCCACTACTACGGCACCAACTTCGCCAAGGCCTACGACATGACCTTCGAAGCCGCCGCGGGTGGCAAGGAATACGCGCACCAGACCACGTACGGCATGAGCGAGCGCCTCGTCGGTGCCGTCGTGGGTTGCCATGGCGACGACCGGGGCCTCATCATGCCCCCGGAGATCGCACCCATCCAAGTGATCGTGGTGCCTGTCATCTTCAAGGGCGACGCCAAACCCGTCCAAGACTACGCTGCAGGTGTCGCCAAGACCCTGCAAGCCGCAGGCCTGCGCGTCAAGGTCGACGACCGCGACCGCAGCGCCGGCGAGAAATACTTCCACTGGGAAGTCCGCGGCGTCCCCCTGCGCCTCGAAGTCGGGCCCCGTGACATGGAGAACGACTCCGTGTTCGCTGCCCGCCGCGACATGGGCAAGGAAGGCAAGAAGGGCATCGCCCGCGCCGAACTGGTCGAAGGTGTCAACGCCCTCCTCGCCGAGATCCAATCCGCCCTCTTCGAGAAGCAGACCGCCTTCATGCAGAGCCGCATGAAGACCTGCGCCACCCTCGACGAAGCCCGCCAAATCGATGGCAGCGAAGACGTGGAGTTCATCCTCACCATGTCCATCTGCTCGGACACCTGCGCGGCGGAAGTGGAGAAATCCCTGGACATCAAGACCCTCGGCATCCCCGTCGACGAGGACTTCGAACCGGCACCCTGCGCCGTGTGCGCCCAGGAAGCCAAGGACACCCTCCGCTTCGCGCGGACCTACTGATGGCAGACGTCCGACTCGCAGCTCCTTGGTCCTACTTGTTGATCCTCGTGCCCTTGGCCGTCATCGCGGCGGTCATCGGCATCGCGGTGCAATGGGATTG
>JBFGSX010000304.1:0-2263 GCA_041566495.1 Thermoplasmatota archaeon | reverse complement strand
CCTCAAGGATGCGCAGGCAGGCATCCATGGCGGCCAGGCCACTGCTGAAAGCGAAGCCATGTTGCCCCCCTTCCAGTTGGGCGATGGCGGCTTCCAGGGCTTCACGGGTCGGGTTGCCGCCCCGGGAGTAATCGAAAGTGAGGGGGTGCGCGGGCTCGGGTTGCACGAACGTGGTGCTGAGCTGGATGGCGGGGTTCACGGCTCCATGCACAGGGTCTGGCACAGCGCCCACGTGGACGCACTTCGTGGCCATGGCCACGTCGTCAGGGAGTTGGGCCATCAGTTGCCCTCCAGGTAGTCGGCGACGTCGGCCATGCCGTGGCTGCGCAGCCATTCGGCGTTGAACTTGCTCAGGTAGCGTTCACCGGCATCGGGCAGGAGGGTGACCACGAGGGCATCTTCGGGGAGGTCCTTGGCGACCTGCAGGGCGACGTGCACCGCGGCGCCGGCGCTGCTGCCACTGAAGATGCTGGCTTCCCGAGCGAGGCGGGCCTGCATCATGTAGGCGTCCGAGTCACTGCAGGGGATGACGTCGTCGATGACGTCCCACCAGACGGTGTCGGGCATCAGATCCTCGCCGATGCCGTCGATGAGGTATTGGTGGATCTCCTCGGCCGGGGGGAACTCCTTGTGCTTGTGGTAGTGGGTGTAGACGCTACCGACGGTGTCGGCGGCGATGACCTGGATGTCCGGGTTCTTGCCCTTCAAGTAGCGGCCGATGCCACTGATGGTGCCACCGGTGCCCATGCCGATGACCACGTGGGTCACTTGGCCGTCGGTCTGTTCCCAGATCTCCGGACCAGTGGTGCGCAAATGGCTCTCGGGATTGGCTTGGTTGTAGTATTGGTATGGGAGGTATGCACCTTCTTCGTCGCGCATCCGTTCGGCGACCTTGTAGTAGCTGCGGGGATCGTCTGCCTCCACGTCGGTGGGGCATTCGAGGACCGTGGCGCCGTACGCCTTCAGGAGGTTCTGCTTCTCCTTCGGGACCTTGTCGGGCAACGTGCAGACCATCTTGTAGCCAAGGAGGCTGGCTGCCATGGCCAAGCCGAGGCCCGTGTTGCCGCTGGTGGGTTCGACAATCGTGCCACCTGGCTTGAGGGCGCCTGAGGCTTCACCGGCACGGATCAGATTGATGCCGATGCGGTCCTTGACGCTGAAACCGGGATTGAACATCTCCAGCTTTGCGGCGACCTTGGCGCCTTCGCCGGTTTTGAGGCGGTCCAAGTACACCATGGGGGTGTTGCCGACCAGTTCCAGGATGGAGTTCGCGATGTCCACGCAGGGGCACCGGGGCCCGGCTTCAAAGGGTTCGGTGTAGTCCCCGGAGGCGCGGAGGGACTTACGGGGGTTGTTGCTGGGCAGCCCGGGGACGCCCGAACGGCTTACCGCACGCGGCGGAGGGCCAACGCACCGAGCAGCAATGGCAGCAGCCCGCCAGGGGACGAGATGGATTTCTCGTTGGCAACGCGGTGCGTGGGCACCGATTCTACATTCCCATCCAGCAAGAAATGTACGACTTGCATGTCTGTCGTCAGCAAGTGGATCTGTGCCCCTCCGGCTTCCGCATACACGCGGATGCGGACATCCTCGACGGGACACACATCCTGGAACCCTGGCCAGGCTGCTGAGAGTTCTAGGCGTTTGCCAGAGACAACGCTGACGGGGTCCGACTCGAAAGTTGCCGTACGGTTGGCCTGGTAGGCGCCGCAGCCGGGAAAGCCTAGGTGTTCCACGCTGAACCACGCCACGGCGTCGGCGTTCGTCATGGGGTAAACCGTCACGGTGGTGCGCGGCTCGATAGCCGAATAGAGTGGGGCTCGGGCATGGCCACCATTTGTCCGCACCCACGCAGGTACATCGACGAGGGCGGTTCCCGTAGCGATCGGTTCGCCCGGGTAGAAGTCTGGGTAGTAATTAGCGCCGAGGTGGGCTTGGACCGGTAGCTCGTATTGCCCCGGCGGGACGTTGTCGGGGGCCGCGACGGCCACGTTGCGCCAGGATTTCAGGTGCGTCGCACCATCCTGGCAGTGAACCGTTTCCATGTAGCGCATGTCTTGGGCGTAAGCGTGCACGAACGGGCCAGCGTCCACGTCGGACGAGAAATGCCAGCGGACCGCAGCGCCGGGGGACAGTAGGTTGTGCAGGCGCGTTTCCCAGAATTCGGCTTCCACATCCTCACAGCGCAAAGTGATGTCCCATGTTTGCGACTGCATCCACGAGCCCATGTAGAAGTACTCCTCCGCGGGCGTCACACTCAGGG
>JBFGSX010000303.1:0-2271 GCA_041566495.1 Thermoplasmatota archaeon | reverse complement strand
CAGCTCGGAATCAGCATGCTGCGGGCCAGGCGGGCGAGGCCACTGACCTGTTCGCTGGTGATGGGGTTCTGCTTGTGCGGCATGGTGCTGCTGCCGACCTGCTTCTTGACATCGAAGCCTTCGGCGACCTCGCCCAGTTCGGTGCGTTGCAGGGTGCGGACTTCGGTGCTGAACTTCTCGAGGCTCGTGGCGATGTTGGCCAGGTGGCTCAGGAGTTCGATGTAGCGGTCGCGCTGCACGATCTGAGTGCTGGCGGTCTCGGGGGCCAGGCCGAGTTTGTCGCAGACCAACTGCTGGACCTCGATGCCCTTGCCGCGGAAGGCGGCCATGCTGCCGGTGGCGCCGCTCATCATGCCCACTTCGATGCGCTTGCGCACTTCGGCGAGGCGTTCCAGGTGGCGACCGGTCTCACTGGCGTAGACGGCCATCTTGAGCCCGAAGGTGATGGGGACGGCGGATTGGCCGTGGGTGCGGCCGAGCATCGTGGTGTGACGGTGCTCGTCGGCGAGTTTCAGGAGCGCGGCCAGGAGGCGGCGCAGGCCAATGACGATCTGGTCCGTGGCGTCACGGAACTGCAGCGCGTTGGCGGTGTCGATGGTATCGTAGGAAGTGGCGCCTTGGTGGACGTATTTGCCGGGCATCAGGTCCGGGAAGTCCTCGTCGGCGGCTTCGGTCATCGCCTTGACGACGGCCATGAGGTCGTGGCGGATCTCCGCCTCGATCTCCTTGACGCGGTCTGGGGTGACCCGGCCAGCGGCGTCGGCGACCTTCTGGAGCGCTTCGGCGGCGTCCATGGGCACGGTGCCGGTCTTGGCGTGGGCCCAGGCCAGGGCGGCCTCGACCTGCATCAAGTAGCGAAGGCGGCTCTCTTCCGAGAAGACCTGCTTCATCTCAGCACGGCCGTAGCGGTAGTCAAGGGGGCACACGAGGTCCATGGGCAAGCCGCGCGAGGCGGGGCCGGTTGAAAGGGCTTCGACGCTCAGTGACCTTGCCCGGGCATGATGGCCCCACTGGCAGAGGTAGGATCAAGCAGTGCTTGGACCGCGTTGACGAGTTCATCCGCATGGGACGGTTTTCCCAACACGCAGTCGACGCCCTGGAGTCGCGCCTCGTCCGCCAGCATCCCGTCTTGGTACGCCGTGAACAGGACGACGCGAAGCCCCGGCGTGATCTTTCGCAGTTCGGCGACCGCTTCAAGTCCATTCATGTGGGGCATGCGGAAATCAACGACCGCAGCGTCCGCCGGGGCCCGGCGCTGTGCTGCCATGGCCGCGTGACCGGATGCAGCCTCTTCGACATCCACGTCGAGAAGGCATCGGAGGACGTCGGCGACGCTTGACCTGAGATCTTCCTCGTCATCAACGACCAAGATCCGCGGGCGCTTTTGCATGATTTTCCATCATCGCCGAGCACGATAAACAACAAGGACAACGGGACACGGAACCACTGACGGAGGGCCACAGGGCCGGTGCGGCCTAGGGTGTCGCGGACAGCCCTTCTGGGCGCAGCAGCTCCTCGACGCCTGCGATGAGTTCGGCCACGTCCGGGGGCTTCATGAAGAAGCGACGCACAATGCCTCGGCGCGCCGCATCGACGGCGGCCCTGCGCTCATCAAAGGCGGTCAACAGGATTGCGTTCTGGGGCCCATGGCGGACCAATGCTTCCTGCAAGAACTCCAGACCGGTCAGGCCGGGCATGCGGAAATCACTGACAATGACATCAGCAGAATTGCCCGAGAGCCACTCGAGAGCCACTTCCGCATCCTCGGCGGTCTGGATGTTGGTATCCGGGATCCGCCCCTCGAGCAAGCTCGCCAGGGACTCCAGGATGTCTGGTTCATCGTCGACAATCAGGATGGTCTTGCCGAGCGAAGCGGCCATGCAGGGTGATGCAGCGAGTCGCACCTAATGCTTTGTGGTGCCAATTGGCGGAGCGCCCCCTTGACCGCCAAAGCCTCGTCGAGTCCTTATGAAGCCCCCGCCGCATCTTTCGCTTCCTTGCAGGACGAATCTCCCCGGCTCTGGCTTGGCGGCGCTGCTACGCTGGCCCTGGGCGCCACCATCATTGCCCCTACCATGGCGATTCGGGCTATGTGCTCCTTCATCCTGCTCTGTTTGCTCGCGCTGATCATCGGCGCGCCGTGGCAACACAAGACCACGAAAGCGTACGAGGCGGTCAACCGGCGCCCACCCCGCCTGATCCAGGCCTGGGCGTATGACCTCAAGGACGATGTCTTCCGCCCCAGCACCATGGGGTGGGGGCGCCTGCCAT
>JBFGSX010000302.1:0-2279 GCA_041566495.1 Thermoplasmatota archaeon | reverse complement strand
GACTTCGGTGATCTGTTGGCCGTCCGCCAGCAGTTCGACGCCGAGGGCGTCTTCGCCGAGGCGCTTGGCCAGGACTGCGTGGTCGCCGGCGGGTTGGAGGGTGACTTCGTCAGCCATCAGAAACCAAGCTCCAGGGTGTGGTTCTGGTCGCGGATCTTCTGCTGCAGTTTTTGCAGGCCGTCGAGGAGGGCCTCGGGGCGGGGCGGGCAGCCGGGGACGTAGACGTCCACGGGGATGATCTTGTCAACGCCCTTGACAACGTAGTAGGATTCCTGGTACGGCCCGCCGTTGATGGCGCAGGCACCCATGGCGATGACGTACTTGGGGTCCGCCATCTGCTCGTACAGGTTCTTGATGCGGGGCGCCATCTTCTTGGTGACGGTGCCGGGCACGATCATCAAGTCGCATTGGCGGGGACTGGCGCGCATGACTTCGCTGCCGAAGCGGCTCATGTCATGATTGGGGCTGGCGACGGTCGAGATCATCTCGATGGCGCAGCAAGCCAGGCCGAATCCGAACGGCCACAGCGAGTTGCTGCGGCCCCAGTTGATGGCCTTGGAGAGAACGGTCAGCACAAGGCCGTCCTTCTGCTCTTCCACGACGATCGGGACCTTTAGAGAGGCAGGATCGTCCGTGGTCGGGTCGTAGGCCTCGACATCTGCGGCAGGTGCCGCTTGTTCTTCGCTCAAGCGATGGTCCTCCAAGTCAGGAGCTTCTTGCGAAGCTCATAGGCATAGCCGACCAAGATCAGTCCGACGAAGAACGTGACAGCCACGATCGGGCCCGCCGAGAGCTCCTTGAAGCGCAAAGCGAACGGGATCAGGAACATCACTTCAACATCGAAGATGAGGAAGGTCAGGATGTACATGTAATACTGGACATCGATAGGGCCACGGGCACCGGCGAGTTGTTTCTCGCCGCACTCGTAAGGCGTCAACTTTGTGACGCTGGCACGCTTGGGACCCATGAACTTGTTACCCAGTAGAGTAACGAAGACCAATAGGAAAGCGACCACCCCAAGGATGGCCAGGGGAAGATATTCCAACGCCACGGAGACCATATATAAACCCCAGGTCAAATTTGCCCAGACACGCGCCCCTTATGAGTATTCCCATGGAGAGGCGTCGGAGATATCTTGTCCCGCAGAGGCGTCAAAGGACCCGTTGACCCTCCAAGAACGCCTCCTGGAAAAGGCCCCCATGTCGTTCCGGGACTGGATGGAAGCCTGCCTGTACGACGAGACCGACGGCTACTACACTGCTCGACGGGACGCCCCCCGCACCGGCGTGGGTGACGACGCGGACTTCGCCACGAGCCCGACGATGCACCCGTTCTTCGCCCAATGCGTGGCCAAAGAGATTCAGGCGACGTACGATGACTTAGGCGCCCCGGAGGATTTCGCGGTCGTGGAGTACGGGGGCGGCCTTGGCGACTTGGCCCGGGACGCCTGTGCATACCTCGAGGAGACCGCGGGCTGGACGCCGACGTGGCACCACGTGGAGATCAGCCCAGATCACCAAGCAGCCCAAGGCAGCGATGGCGTCGCGGCGCCCACGGCGTTCACCGGGATGGTCATCGCGCACGAATTCTTGGATGCCCTGCCGGTGCACCTCATCGAGCGCCGCATGGGCCACTGGGCCGAGGTCATTGTGACGTCCGAGGGCACACTGATGACCGGCATGCCCAGCAAGGACGGCAATGACGCCGCCCCGGCCATCGATGTGCCCGACGGGCACCGGGTCGTGGCCAATGCCGCCGCCAAGGCATGGTTCAAAGACCTAGGCAAGCGGGTACGGCGAGGCCGCATCCTGGTCGTGGACTACGGTGACGAAGGGCAACGGTTGTGGAACCGTGACCCTGAATGGGGCACCCTCCGCACGTTCCGAGCCCAGAAGGACGGCGGCAGCCCATTGGAAGACGCTGGGAAGAAGGACATCACCGCCAGTATCGACTTCACCCAATGCCGAGCCTGGGCGGCCATGGCGGGTTTCGAGGAGTCCGTCCTGGAATCCCAAGAGGCGTTCTTGTTGCGCCACGGCGTCCTTGAGGCGATCAACGCCGCCGACCGCAGCACCCAGGAAGGCGCCAGCCTGTACCTCCGTCTACGCCAATTGCTGCTGCCCACCGGCATGGGCCACGCGTTCAAGGTCGCGGCGTACGGAAAGGGCATGGGTTAAGACCAGAGCCTTGGTCGGCGCAGATTGCCTACGCGGTCCAAGGGGGCTCGCAGGTGTTGCAAGCAACACCTGCTCGTCCTGCGAGCCGGCCGCGGGCGTCCG
>JBFGSX010000301.1:0-2313 GCA_041566495.1 Thermoplasmatota archaeon | reverse complement strand
CATCTTCTTGGCGGCGGCGTGGGCGACGGCGAGCTTGGGGTAGCTGTTCATGCCGGCTTCGTCGACGATGACCCAGTCGAAGCGGCGGATCTCCTGGTCCATCTTCTCCGCGAAGACCATGGCGCAGGCCAGCGCGTCGAGGGTCATGCCGACGATCTTGCGTTCCTTGTAGATGGATTCGAAGAGGGGCACCGAGTCTTCGTCCTCCGGGTCCATGTGGTACGTGCCGATCTTGGCATTGAACGCCAAGAGGTCGACGGAGACCGATTGGCTGTCCCCGAGGCGCACCATGTACTCGGCCAGTTTGCGGTCCGCCTTGACCGCCTTGCGCATGGCGTTGTCGATGGCCACGTGGGTGTGGCTCGTGATGAGGACGGTCTCTCCGCGTCGCACGGCTTCACTGATGATGCGGGCGATGACCGTGGTCTTGCCTGTGCCGGGCGGGCCTTGGACGAGCAGCACGCCCCGGTCTTTGAGGGCCAGGGCCTTCTGGACGGCCAAGGATTGGCTGGGTCGCAGTTTCCGGGGATCCAGTGCAGGGAGTTTGTCGGCGAGCGCCGGGAGGGTGTCTGGGCGCAGCAGATCATCTGGGTGGGGGTCGGTGCGGCCGACGGCGAGGAACGCCTTCAGGAGATTCCGGTACAACGTCGCGTTGGTGCGGGGTTGCAGGATGACCTGGTGGCCGCGAGGCAGTGTCCGCCAGCGGGCGTCGTCCACTTCGAACTCCAGGCTGGAGCCTGAGCGTTGCAATACCTGGGTGTTGACCGAGTTCTTCTCAGAGGCTTTCTGATCGGCGTGGCGCCCTTCCAGGCGACTGCCCTTGACGACCCAGCGAGGGTCGCCGTTCATGACCTGGGCGCGGATCTTGGCGCCTTCCTTGTCGGCCACCGCACTTTCGACCGCGCAGACGAGCACCTTGTCAGGGTCCTGGCTCTCTTCCTCCTCGACGCCGATCTCTTCCTGCAGACACTGGACGTGGTCTCGGTACGTGGGGACGCGGGCGTCCACCATGGGGCTGACATCCAGGAGGTGGCAGCCGTGACAATAGGTGACATGCTGCGCTGCAAAGAGCGTGAAGCCCTGCTGGCCGCCGCATGTGCATCCCTCCACGGCCGCGCGAGGCGGGCGGGGTAGATGGTGGTTGGGGAGGGGGCGCTGAACCCGTCAGCGAAGCCAGGGGGCCTTCTGGACCCAAGCCTGCTTGGCCCACCAGTCGCCGAGCCCGTAGTATTGCCCGGCGCGGACGATGTACAGAAGCAACAGCAAGGCGATGTCGGTCAGGTGGGAGTCCCAAATGGGGTTCGTCGCGCCCGTGTCGCGCCCGAAGGGAATGCTGGCCAGGTACATGAGGCCCAAGAGAGCCGTGCCTGAGATGGTCGCGACCCGCATGCCGATGCCCAGGATGAGTGCGGACCCGACACCAAGCAGGCCCAGCATGAACAGCCATTCCACCAGGACGCTGTCCGCCATGGCGTTGAATGCGCCCTCGAACCAGCCTGATCGACTACCTAGATAGCCCGCCGTGGGGGATCCGCCGTTGACCCACGCCCTCTCTTGGGGCGTGCTCCAGCCAAGGCCGAACGTCTTGTCCAAGAACGCCCACAAAAAGACCCAACCGAAGCCGATGCGGGCGGCCGCAATGGCCACGCTACGCAGTTGCATGATGCCCCCTCGTCGCTGCGTGACTCGTTGAGTCCTCGGCTTTGCCCGACTAGGGCCTGGGCCACGGGCCCCGTTGGGTCCAGGGGCAACAGACTTCCCCGCCCCCTGACATAGCGCTAGGCATGCAGGACCTGCCGCTGGAAGAAGTCCGATCCATCCTGGAGGCGTCCCGACTGGGCGTCCTCGCCCTGAGCGGAGGTACCGATGCCTATGCGATCCCATTGTTCTACGGATATGATGGGGAGAATGTGTACTTCCACTGCCACCCGGGCATGAAAGACGAATACTTCGACTCCACTGGCCACGCCTGCCTTGTGGTCATCCACATCGAGTCGGAGGACATCTGGGAGAGCGTCCAGGTCTTCGGCCGGGTCGAGCGTCTGACCCTGAGCCAAGACCTAGAAGCGGCCAAATCTGCACTCTACAAGGTACCCTTCCCCCCGGTGGAAGGCAGTTACCCCCATGGCAAGCCCATCCGGACGGAGCACAACGTGTACTATGCTCGTTTGACGCCGGATCGCTACGCTGGCAAGGCGTCTGCCCCGAAAGACTGACGTGGCGTTTCTGCGGCAAAGCCCTTGAAGCGACGGGGTCATCAATGGCTATGCGCGTCCTGGCTGCCCTCCTTGTGGCTTCCCTGTTCTTCCCCTT
>JBFGSX010000300.1:0-2320 GCA_041566495.1 Thermoplasmatota archaeon | reverse complement strand
TGGTGATGAGGTCGCGGCGCTTGCGGAACTCCACCTTCATGACATCCGATTGGTCCTGCGGACCCTCGAGTGCGGCCACGCCGGCCCACTGGATGGGTGTCGGCGGGCAGGCGACCGTGTAGTAGTGCATGGTCTCGATGGCCTTGACGTAGTCGCGGCGGGTGGCGATGCAACCCAGGCGCCATCCCGTCATGGCGAACGTCTTGCTGAACGAGTTGGTCCAGATCACGTTGTCCATGTGGGAGAGGAACGAGTGGTGCTCGTCGTCGTAGGTGAGGAAGTCGTACACTTCATCTGCGACCACCATGATGTTGTGGTCTTCGGCCACTTCGGCCATGGCGCGCACTTCGTCGCGGCTCATGCAAGCACCCGTGGGGTTGCCGGGGGTGTTGATGAAGATCAACTTGGTGCGGGGGGTGATCTTCTCCTTGATCTCCTCGAGGTCGGGGTTGTATCCGTTCTCGGGGCGCAGGGAGTAGTGGATGGGGAAACCGCCACAGATGCGGGTCTGGGCGTCGTAGAGGACGAAGCCGGGGTCGGGCACGAGCGCTTCGTCACCGTGGTCGATGAAGGTCTGGCAGATCGCCATGAGGCCCTGGGTGGCGCCGCTGGTGACGATGATGTTCTCGGCGGCCACGTTCTCGTGGCGGTAGTCCTCGATGCGGTGGGCCAAGGCTTCACGCAGCTTTGGCAGGCCGAGGCTGGGGCCGTAGCCGTTCTTGCCTTCGTTCGTGGCATCGAACAAGGCCTGTCGAATGTGAGGAGAAGGCTCGAAGTCTGGCTCGCCAAGGCCCATGTTCACGGAGTCGGTCCCGGCGAGTTCGAACATCTTTCGGATTCCTGACATCTCGATGCCGAGGAGGCGGCGCGCGATCAGGTCCTTGGTAGACACAAGGCCGTCCGACCGGTCCTGATTCATAAGGGCAGCGGGAACGAAAGTGAATCATCAAGCCAAACCATGAACCTGTCAACGCCCATGGTCGGCACCACGGCCCTGGCTGACGCTGCAGGTCCAAGGTTGGTCGCGCGTGGGCGCGATGGCTGTCCCGACGGGGGATGGGGTCGGAACCTGAGCCTAGCTAAGCGCTCGCACTCAAAGCGTAGACGCGGGGCGCTTCAAGCGGCCAGGTCTTCTTCCATCTCGACGTCTTCACCGGCGTGGGCAATGACCTTGGCCGGGAAGTTGTTGAGGATGATGATGTCGCCCGTAGCGCTGACCCAGCGGTACGGGACAGCCACATTGTGGCCGCCTTCGACGATCTTGGTGTTGGTGCGCGTCAGGAGCAGGCTTCCGACGCGGCGGTTGGGCAGATCCAGAATGACGTTCTGGACAACCCCGACGTAGTTGCCCTTGTTCGTGTACACGGGCAGATTGATGAAATTCGTGACCTCAGTATCCAAGGTGCATCCCCAATCTGAGCAGGTGGGGCCGGTATTTCACCCGTTCCCTCCTGGTGCCACCGCCTGCTAATTCATCCATAGGCCGCCATTGATGTGCAGCGTCTGGCCCGTCACGTAGCGCGCATCAGGGGAACACAGGAACGAGACTCCCCCAGCGATGTCGTCGGGGCTTCCGATGCGGCCCAATGGCACTTCGCCGGCACGCTGCATTCGGCGCTCCGGGGAGTCATCCGCAAGCATGTCTGTGTCAATGTAGCCCGGGGCCACCGCGTTGACGCGGATCGGGGCCATTTCCAGTGCCTGGGCCTTGGTCAATCCGAGCAACGCCCCCTTGGCGGCAGTGTAGTGGGCGCCATGGGTGGAACCCCGCACCGCGACGATGCTGCTGATGTGCACGATCGCCGCATCATCCTGCTTGGACAGGGTCGGTGCGAGGGCCTGGCACAGCACGGCCGGGCCATCGAGGTCGACGGCCATGGTGCGGCGCCACGCCTCGGGCGTCATGGCCGCCATGGGGGTCCGGTCGTAGATGCCGGCATTGTTGACGAAGACCGTCAGGTCCGGGAAATCCTGGATCACAGCCTGGGCCAACGCTTGGGCGGCTATCGTGTCGCCCAGGTCAGCGTGGAATGTGGCGGCGCGGCGACCCAAGCCCATGACCGCCTCTCGGGTGGCTTCGGCACCCGCCTCGTCCGAATGGTAATGGATGGCCACATCGAAGCCGTCGCGGGCAAGGCGTCGGGCAATGGCGGCGCCGATGCCACGACTGGCACCGGTCACGAGGGCTGAGGGCACACCTGCGGGACTCCAGGGACGACCTAAAGGCTAGCCGGGGCGAGGGTGATGCGGAACATGCTGCCCTTCCCCTTGCCTTCGCTGTGTCCGGTGATGCTGCCACCCATGCGTTCCATAATGACGC
>JBFGSX010000299.1:0-2323 GCA_041566495.1 Thermoplasmatota archaeon | reverse complement strand
GTGGGTGGCCCACGCGGCGGCTGCGGCGGCGCCCGGGCGGGTGCCCATCAGGGTGGATTGGGTGTCGGTGCTGACGTAGCCGGTCTCCACGGCGATGGTGTCCCATTGGCTCGGGTCCGACAAGACGAGGGCGCCGGCGGGAATGGCGGCCATGCCCATCTGGTGAGGATCCAGTCCGATGCTGGTGGCACCCGGCACGGAGAGGTCGAAGGCGGGGCCGTCGTCGAGGAACGGAAGGACGTAGCCACCAAAGGCGGCGTCCACGTGCATGGGCAGGTCGGCGCGCTCAGCCAACGCCGCCAATGCGGGAATGGGGTCCACAAGGCCCAGTTCGGTGGTGCCTGCGATGCCCACGATCAGTGCCACGTCGCCATCGTCGATGGCTTCGTCCGTCGCTCGGGGATCGGCCCGGTGGTTGACCGTGGGGATGCGGACCAGGTCCATCTGCAGGAGGCGGGCGGCCTTCTCGAAACTGAAGTGCGCGGTGGCGGGAGCCAGGATGCGTCGTCCGCCGGTCTGTTCCCGGGCGATGAAGCACGCCAAGAGGTTGGCTTCGGTGCCGCCGGTCAAAAAGCGCGCCGCGCTGGGGCTAGGCCCACCGGTCAACTGAGCGAGGTCTGCCAACAGCTCCCCTTCCAGACGGGCGGCTCCCGGAAAGTGCGCCGGATCGCCCAGGTTGGTCTCTAGGAACAACTGGTATGCCGCGCTGGCCGCGTCGTGGGGTGCCGTGCACATGGACCCAAGGATGCTGCTGCTACCGAAGGTGGCGTCTTCGCTGCGTGCCTCATGCAACGCCGCGAGCACCCGATCCATGGGCCAGCCTGCCTGCTCCACAGGCGGGCCACCTCGTCTGCGGCTTAAAGAAGGAGCCCAATAGTTTCACTCCTCCCGGGTGGCCGTGATAATAGGCGCCGCGCCCGTCTGGCTCGTATGGCCCAGAACCTGCTAGCCTCCCTTGCCCTCGCAGGCGTCCTGCAACGCGCCCCTGCCGCCCGGGGCCTCCGTGTCACCCACCGCTTCCTGGCCCACGCCGAAGGCACCGCCGGCCGCTTCCGCACCCTTGGCCTCACAGGCGATGAATGCGACGTCCTGGCCGCAGCGCTCTCCACGTGGGACGATTTCCGCCAAGACCCCCGCGCCGGCGCCGCTCTTCTACGAGACATGCTGGCCGACCGGGATCAACTCGGCGCCCTGCGCCCCGTGTTTCCCGGCCTCGACACCTTCAGCGCCGCCGCTTGAACCCTGGCACGCGACAGGACTCACGCTCCAAGGAACGCAAGAAAGGCGCCGCAGACCCGACTCGAACGGGCGACCATCGGATTAACAGTCCGAAGCTCCACCAACTAAGCTACTGCGGCGAATGGCGACTCCGGAAGGCCCGGAGTCCATCTCCCATGCGGGGGACAAGCCGGCCGACTTGGGTCCCCCACTAAACCGTTTCGACCCCGTCCTCAGGACAAACGCTTTTTCCCACCCCCGCGAGTGGCGCCGCAATGGCGGGTCGTGGAGCGTTCAATAGCCGGATCGGTTTTCTCATGGCCGCCATCGGATCCGCCGTCGGCCTCGGCAACCTCTGGCGCTTCCCCTACTTGGTCAGCCAGAACGGCGGCGCCATCTTCGTCGGCCTCTACATCATCTTCCTCTTCCTGATTGGCATCCCCGCGCTCCTGGCCGAACTCAGCATCGGACGCGCCCGCCAACGCAATGCCGTGCAAGCCTTCGAGATCGACCGCAAAGGCCGCCGCTATGGTTGGATCGGCGTCGTGTTCCTCTTCACCGCCATCCTTCTCCTATCCTACTACTCCGTCATCGCAGGTTGGGCGCTCTCCTACGCCTGGACCGCCATCTGGGACCCCGTCCGGCAGATCCTCCCGGGCTTCCTCACAGGTGACTCCGGCGACGCCGCATCATGGTTCATGCGACTCGCCGTCAGCCCATGGGCCGTGTTCTGGCACCTCCTCTTCATGACGATCACCACCACCATCGTCATCCGCGGCGTCAGCAAAGGCATCGAGAAATCCAACCTCATCATGATGCCCGTCCTCTTCGCCTTCGTCATCGGCCTCGCCATCTACGGAGCCTTCCAGAACGGCGCCTGGGCCGGCTACGAATTCTACTTCAAACCCGACTGGTCCAGTTACACCAGCTTCTCCTCCATCCGCCCCGTGCTCAACGAAGCCGCCGGGCAGACCTTCTTCAGCATCGGCCTCGGCCTCGGCACCATGCTCACCTACTCCAGCTACCTCAGCCGAGACAGCAACCTGCAACAGACCGGCCTCATCATCGGCTTCAGCGACACCCTCGTCGCCATCATCGCCGGCCT
>JBFGSX010000298.1:0-2336 GCA_041566495.1 Thermoplasmatota archaeon | reverse complement strand
GGGTCGCCCAGGGCGGCCTGGATGGCCGCGGGGCGGTCAGCCAGGTCATGGGTGGGCTCGAGGACGGTGTTCTCGGCCTTGGCCTTCTCGTAGATGTCGTTGAAGGTCACGCAGGGACTGATGACCTGCACGAAGGCGAAGCCCTTGTGCTGGAGTGCCTGCTTGGTGATCTCGACGAGCTGCTTCATGTTGCCCGAGTAGCCGCGGGCGACGAAGGTCGCGCCGGCCATGGTGGCAAGAGCGAGGGGGTTCAGCGGCATGTCTGCGCTGGTCTCCTTGCTCGTGAAGGGGCTGGTCTTGGTCTTGAGACCCAGCTCACTGGTGGGACTGGCTTGTCCTTTCGTGAGGCCATAGATCTCGTTGTCCATCATGATGTACGTGATGTCCGGGTTGCGGCGGCACGCGTGCATGAAGTGGCCCAGACCAATGGCCAGACCGTCACCGTCACCGCCGACCGCGAGGACCTTGCGGTCCGGTTGGGCCAGCTTGGTGCCGATGGCGACCGGCAGAGCGCGGCCGTGGCAGGAGTGGAAACCGTACGCGTTCATGAAGTGGGGGAAGCGGCTGCTGCAGCCGATACCACTGATGAACACGGTGTCTTCGGGGGCCCATTGCTTCTCAGCGAGGGCGCGTTGAGTGGCGGCGAGGACACCAAAGTCACCGCAGCCAGGGCACCAGACCGGGGGCAGGCGACCCTTGTAGTCCTTGGCCTTGAGAGGCTCCGTCACTTGCTCGCTCATGCGTCGACCTCCAGTTGACCGGGGGCATGTCCTGCGAGGACCTGCTCGATGCCTTCGACGACCTCGAGCCAGGTGATCGGGGTGCCGAACACCTTGTTGAGGCGGTGGTATTCGCGGGCGGTCTCCTTGCGGAGGATGCCTTCGAGTTGACCGGTGAAGTTCATCTCAGCGACGATGACTTCCTTGGCGCCTTGGATGACGTCGATGAAGCCTTCGCGGGGCAGCGGGCAGAGGATCTTGGGGACGATGTAGCCCACGGACCTGCCTTCTTCGAGGAGGCGGGTGACCGCTTCCTTGACGGGGCCCTTGGTGCTACCCCAGGTGACGACGAGGACGTCGGGGTTCTCGTCTCCGAAGCGTTCGACGGCGAGGGGGTATTGCCAAGCGTCGGCGATCTTGCCGTAGCGCTTCTCCATCATGGCGGTGTGGTTCTCGCCAGTGTAGGTGGGGTCACCCTTCTCGTTGTGTTCGATACCTTCGGCGACGTGCATGCCGCCCTTCATGCCGGGAATGGCCTGGGGGCTGACACCGTCGTCGGTGAACTTGTAGCGCTTGTAGTCCTCGGCGCGGTCCTCATCCGTGGCGAACTTGCGGCGCCAGATGGGGGTGTCGCCGAGTTCGAGCATGCGGAGGTTCTCCCGGCGGTTGGCCAGGGCGTGGTCCGTGGCGATGATGACGGGGATCTGGTACTTCTCGGCCATGTTGAACGCCCAGATGGTCTGGTAGAAGCAGTCGCGCACGCCCGTGGGGGCGATGACGATGCGGCTGGCTTCGCCGTGGCTGCCGAAGACCATCTCGTTCAGGTCAGACTGTTCTGCCTTGGTGGGCAGGCCCGTGCTGGGGCCGCCACGCATGGCGTCGACGATGACGATGGGGAGTTCGAGGGTGCTGGCGTGGCCGAGCATCTCCTGCATCAGCGAGAAGCCGGGGCCGGAGGTGGCGGTCATCGCCTTGCTGCCGGCGTAGGAGGCGCCAATGATCATGCTGATGCTGCTGATCTCGTCCTCGGCCTGGATGACTTTGCCGCCGAACTTGGGCAGCTCTGCCGCCAGGTTCTGCAGGATGTCCGAGGCGGGAGTGATGGGGTAGCCTGCGAAGAAGTCGCAGCCCGCGACGATGGCACCGAGGCTGATGGCCTCGTTGCCGTTGATGAGCAGGCGCTCCGAATCGGAGTCGGTGACCGCGAGGGTCTCTTGGTGGGCGCGGCCGAGCTCTTGGATGTACTTGTAAGCGGCATCGACGGCCTCGTCGTTCTTCTCGAGAATGACGGGGTTCTTGCCCTTGAACTTCTTGCGGACCGTGCCCTTGAGGTTGGTGGCAGGAATGTCGTACAAGGCGCCGAAGCAAGCGACGGCGAACACGTTCTTGCTCTTCGGGGATCCGACGAGTTCTTTGACGAGCTTGTCGAAGTCGATGGCGTAGACGACGAGGTCGGGCTTTTCGGGCACCGTCTTGACCTGACCAGGGTCGTAGATCAGGACGCCGCCGGGGCGGACCGTGTCCAGGTGCTTGTCGATGGCTTCCTGGTTGAACGCACAAAGCACGTCCACGTGGCTGCCAGCCGAGTTGACTTCGTCGTTGGCGGCGCGAACTTGG
>JBFGSX010000297.1:0-2397 GCA_041566495.1 Thermoplasmatota archaeon | reverse complement strand
TCTGGTCCAGGCGGTCCACGATCTTGGGGTTGTCGAGGTCGTTGAAATCGACCAGGACGATGCCTGCCGTGTAGAACGCCATGACCACGTGGTTGGTGTCCTCGATGGTCTTGCCGAAGTGCGCCGTGCAGCTGCCATCGGCCTCATGGACGCCGGGGCTGACGTGGCCACGCAGGTCAGGGTTGTGGGGGTCGGTGACGTCGTAGAACCATAGGTTGCCGCTGGGGCCACTGAAGGTCTGCCCATCGGGGCCCTCGGCGTAGAAGTCGCAGGCATTGCGACCGCCGCCGCCGGTCTCATCGCCCATGATCAAGACGGTGCCATCGTGGTTCATGATGGCCAAGTGGCTGAAGCTGCCAGGGAACACAGGGTAGTCGCCGGCGGGGCTCTCGGGCAGTTCATCTCCGGCGACCGGGATGCCTTCCTCAGTGGTCGGGTAGTCGATGGCGACGATGAGCTTAGGGACCAAGGGGTCGGCGATGTCCCAGATCTCGGTCTGGGCGTAGCCTGCGCACAGGGCCCAGGAGCGGTTCTGCGCCTGGTTGATGTAGAACGCGATGTCGTGGCACCCGTCTCCACCTTCGAAGGTGCCCATGACGACGGGGTTCTGGGGATCGGCGTAGTCGATGATGTCCATGCCGGTGTTGTAGACAATGGGGGTGCCGGGGACCACGGCGATGTTGTGGTTGCCAGCGGGGGTGTCGACGTTGCTCAAGAGCACCGGGCTCGTGATGTTGCTGACGTCGGTGGCGACGATGTTGCTGCCACCTTGGGTCGTGATGAGGACCAATTGGCCGTCAGGGTAGAGGATGGTGTCTGCGTCACGCACCGGGGTGTCGGCGCTGGTGGCGATGACCTTGGCGTTCTCGGGGTCGCTGATGTCCACGATGGAGAGCGGGCCGGCGTTGGGGCCAGCGAACAGGAGACTGCCGAAGACGGCGATGCCGCGACCGCCCCCCTCGACGCCCGTCACCTGGTGCAAGGAGTCGAGTTGGTTGATGGCGTCCGGCAGGCCACGGTAGGCGGGCTTGTACCAGACACGGACGCCGTCGATGTCCTCGTGGATGACGCCGGGACTGGGCGCCACGGCGAGGGCCGCGTTGGTGAGGTAGCCATAGCCAGGGTGGCTGGCGTTGAGGCCTTCCTGCACGATGGTGGCGGGGGGCTGCTCTTCGATGGCAGGGGCTGGCGGGGTGTCGGCACAGCCGGCCAAGGCAACGGCGGCCAAGGTCAGGAACACGGCGATCACGCGGAGACGCATGCGTGGCCATCGCTGCCGCCCGCATTTGGGCGTTGCTGTGGCGGCCAAAGGCATCCTGGCCCACGCTCAACGAAGAAACATGGGGGTTCAGGCGCGCCGGAGCGCACAAAGGGAGTGGAAGAGGGAAAAGGAGGGCCGCTGCCCAGTTGGTCCACCGGACGCTAGTGATCTACTCGCACGCCGCTGCGTCCATCCGCGCAAGCGCGAATGGAGCAAACGGCGCCCGAACAGGCTCCCGAAGGTCGCCTATTCGTACGCCGCCGCGTCTTTGATGACGGGCACGTGAGAGACCACCATGCGGCGGCAGCAGAAGCGGACGAGGCCGGTGGCGTCCAGGGCTTCCTGGCCGCTCGTTCCATTGTCCAGCGCTTCCTTGTAGGGCTCGTACGCCGAAGCGACGACGGTCCCACATGAGAAGCAGCGCACAGGCATCATCATGAGAAGATCACCTGTAGGACTTCTGGCGCTTGGCACGAGCACCGCGACCGAGAGGCTTCTTGGTCTCCTTGGTGCGGGTGTCGTTGACCAGCAGGGTGCGGTCGTACGCGAGGTACTTCTGCTTGAGTTCCTCGTCGCCAGTGTACTCGACAAGACCACGGGCGATGGCCGTGCGGATCGCATCGGCTTGGCCCATGATGCCGCCGCCTTCCACGTTGACCTTGA
Organism: Thermoplasmatota archaeon; assembly: GCA_041566495.1. Classification (GTDB taxonomy): domain Archaea; phylum Thermoplasmatota; class E2; order JACPAO01; family JAHFTW01; genus JBFGSX01. Next base: position 473 of record JBFGSX010000297.1, on the reverse strand, counting down.
AGTCGAGCTTGTCGGCCTTCTTGCCAGCGATGGTCAGGGGCTCGGTGATCTTGAGGCGAGCCAGTTGAGGCTCGTAGATCTCGAGGGGCGTCTTGTTGATGCGCACCTTGCCGGTGCCCTTCATGACAGCCGCGCGGGCCGTGGCGGTCTTGCGCTTGCCGCTGGTGTTGATGACTTTCTTGGCCATGTTCAGGCACTCCTGTCAGGGCTTCCCAGGAAGCGGGACAGTTCGAGGACGGTCATGAAGCTGCGAGCCTCACGCTGGGCGGCTTCGACACTGATGGTGTCTTGGCCGGCCAGTTCCTTGGGGACGCCGATGTAGGCCTTGATGCGCTTGTAGGCGGCACGGCCGTCGGACTTCTGGTAGGGAAGCATACCGCGGACGGTGCGCTTCACGATGAGGTGGGGTTCACGGGGGAAGAACGGACCCTTACGCATGGTACCGACTTCGCGCTTGAAGCGGTAGCGGGCCT
>JBFGSX010000296.1:0-2402 GCA_041566495.1 Thermoplasmatota archaeon | reverse complement strand
CGCCTCGTCGTCGCCGAGAACGAGGCTGTCTTCGAACGTCTGCACGGCCTGGGCGTTGGCAAGTGGAGCATCTTGGGCGGCGCCCGAGACCTGGCCATGGCGGGAGACATGGACTGGGTGGTCATCGCTTACGACGAAGGCATGGACGTCCCCGACCTGGATGCGGTCGAAGAGATCGCATCCAATGCTCCGCTCTGTGACCTTGCGCCGGTGGCCTTGATCGCTTGGGCTCAGCAGAACCGGGCCATCCTGCTCTCCTGCCAAAAACTGGCAGACCTCATGGGCCGCACCTCCGTGGCCGGCGAGATCCTAGAGACCGTCGATTCCCTGCAAGTCCCTACTGTGGATGCCAAGGGCCTCCGCAAAGCCATCGAGGGCGCCTACGAGACCGCGCAAGGGCAGATCAGCGAGACCCTGAGCAAGCTGAGCCTGACTGGCACAGACCTGCTCTCCATCATGGGTGGCGGCCCCTTGCCCAAGCCCGTCAAAGCCGCACTCGACGACGCCATCCGGGGCGCCCGGCTGCACCTGAAAGAAGAGACGGGTCTCGACCTACAACCGTTCCACACCCACCTGCCCCTCAGCTTGGATGAAGAAGAGATCGAGCGGGCCGAGAAACGCATTGGCGCCGAAGGCCGCGGCCGCCTCGAGAAGGCGCAAAGGCTTGCCGCCCGAGCCATCGCCAGGCACCAAGAAGCCGCCGCGGCAGAGGTGGGCCACTGGCTGGAATGGGATGCTGATTTCGCCCTCGGCAGCTTCGCTCGCCACAACGACCTCCAGCCCTGGAGCTCAGGCAAGACGCTACGATTCTCAGACGCGGTCCACCTGGACCTCGCCGCCAACCCCGAAGCGCAACGCATCGAATACCACCTGGGCGGCGACGCCCGGGTCGCGTTGTTGACGGGCGCCAACTCCGGCGGCAAGTCGACGCTCCTGGAACACATCTGCCAGACCGTCCTGATGGCACACATGGGCCTACCCGTGGTGGGCCAAGACGTGGTCGTGCCATGGGTGGACGAGATCCACTTCGTCACAGCCCGTCGAGGCCTTGATGCCGGTGCATTCGAGACGTTCCTGCGGAGCTTCATGCCCGCTAGCACGGGCGATGCCCGGCGGCTTGTCCTCGCTGACGAAGTGGAATCGGTCACGGAGTTGGAGGCCGCAGGCAAGATCCTCGCGTTCTTCGTCGAACGCCTGCTCCTGACCGAAAGCCTAGGCATCATCGTCAGCCACGTCCCCCAGGCCATTCTGGGTCACCTGCCCCAGGGCAGCGTCCGCGTGGATGGCATCGAAGCCAAGGGCCTGGACGCCGAGCACCGTTTGGTCGTAGACCGCCAACCCGTCATGGGTCGGTTGGCCCGCAGCACCCCGGAACTCATTGTCCAGCGCCTGGCCGCACAGACCAAAGGCCCCGAGCAAGCCCTCTACGAGGCCCTCGCCCAGCGGCTGGCTTCACCCGGAAACGGGTAAGTAGCGGCCCCGGCTCGGCCGCGACGTGGTCCGCCCCGCCGACATCGAGGCACTGAAGCAACTCGCCCTCCTGGGAGGGCTCGAAGAGCCGGTCGAACTGGCCAGTGGCGACTTCAGCCACTTGATCCAAGCCAGTCAACAGACCGGCAGCCGACGACTCATCGAGCTGACCGAGGAAGGCCTGATCCAGCGGGAGATGGGCGTCCGCAAGCAGCGCATCCGCATCACCGAAGAGGGCCGCAGTGTATTGCGCGCGGAACACATGCTCTACCAGCGCCTCTTCGAGCGACGCAACCAGGTCCACATGCGGGGCAAGGTCCAGACCGGCCTCGGAGAGGGGCGCTACTACCTGAGCCGCCCCGGCTACGAAAGGCAGTTCGAAGAGCACCTCGGGTGGCAACCCTACCCCGGCACCTTGAACCTGGACCTGGGGGGCGCGGAGGCGAACAAACTGAAGTTCCTCCGGCGACACCCGGTCTTCGTCATCGAGGGCTTCCAAGCCGAAGGGCGAACCTTCGGCGGGGTCACGTGCCACCCGGCCCGCATCGGTGAGCAAGAATGCGCGGTCATCATGCCCCACCGCAGCCACTACACCACCGTCTTGGAGGTCATCGCCCCGGTGTGTCTCCGGGAAGTCATTCCGTGCGACGACGGCGACGCGGTCGAAGTCGAGATCGAACTGCAGGGGTCCTGATGCGCATCGAGATCCTCCGCTTGGGCCACCGCCCCCAGCGGGACAAACGCATCACCACCCATGTCTGCCTCACCGCTCGCGCCATGGGCGCGAAGGCAGCCCATTTGGCCGAAGAGGACCAACACGTCGTGGACAGCGTCACCGACCTGACCAAGCGCTTCGGGGGCGACTTCACCATCGACCACGGCAACGGCTGGAAGGGCACCGTCCGCCAATGGCAAGCCAAGGGGGGTCAGGT
>JBFGSX010000295.1:0-2409 GCA_041566495.1 Thermoplasmatota archaeon | reverse complement strand
TGGGATGGATTCCCCGGCGCCACGCTCCTGTCGGATCAATCCTGGGCCCGCACTTTCGGCCTGGATGCCGCCCGCACCCAACTCACCATCCACTCCGACGACCGGGTCTCCATCAGCAGCGCCGACACCGATTGGGAGACCGTGCAAATGCAGGTCAACCAGACCCTCGGCCAAGTCATGGGGTTGACTTATGGCGGCGTTGAGCGCGGCGTGGACACGGAAGTGTGCTGACCACGGGTTGAAGTAAGATGCCGGGTGCAGCCATTCCTGTGCCCAGCCTGATCGCAGCCCTTGGTGTCTTCGTCACCATGCTGGCCATGATCAACCCCATCGCCAATGTGCCGTTCTTCTACGCGGTCACCAAGGACGAGACTCCCGCCGAACGCAAGGCCATCCTGGTCCGCGCCCTCATCACCGCAGGCGTCGTGCTGGCGGTCTTCGCCGTCGCCGGCCAACTCATCTTCTACGCCTACGGCCTCACCTTGCCGGCGTTCCGCGTAGCTGGTGGATTGCTCTTGTTCAAGATCGGTTTCGACATGGTCAGTGGCCGCCCGATGACCGCCAAGCGCACCCAAGTGGAGCGCCAAGAGGCCATCGACCACGACGACATCGCCATCGTCCCCCTCGCCATCCCCATCCACGCCGGACCAGGCGCCATGACCGCGGTCCTGCTCATCGCATCGGAAGCCACAGGCCTCTGGGACTGGGGCGTCTTGTTTGGCAGCGTCGCCCTCATCCTCCTGATGAGTTACATCATCCTCAGCCACGCCCCCGCCATCATGGACCGCATGGGTCGCAGCGGCCCCATCGCCATGAGCCGGGTCCTCGGCCTCGTCATCACCGGTGTCGGTGTCCGCCTCATCGAAGTCGGCATCAAAGAGATGTTCTAACGGCGCCGCCAGAACGCCAAGCCCACGGCCGCCACCATGGCCAACAAACCGATGCCAGGGCTATCCTCACCAGGAGCACCAGCAGGCGCCGGGGGCGTGCTGGGCGCGCTGGGGGGACTGGGCCCAGGCGACACGGGTGCCGTGGTCTGGACGCGCTTCACTTGGGGCGACTCCGCCTCCGGATCGGCACTCCACCACGGCATGTAGGCAAAACTGGGGGTCAAGAGGCCGTCGTACTTCAGCGCCATCGCTGCACCCACTGGGATGCCGCCATCGGCGCCCACGAGTCCAAGCCCGATGCGGACCGGGGTCCCCTCGGGGACCTCCACATCCAACACGCCCAGGTCGACCAGGGTCGGGGGCTGCAACACCAGGGGCACCACTTGCGCGATGGCATGGTAGACCGCCCCTTCCGGGTCGCTGGGGTCCGGAGGCACGAGGGCCGTCGGGTCAGGTGCCGAAGCGGGATCAATGTCCACAGGCAGCATCGCTTCTGCCACCGAGGCATCTCCCACCCAGAGGCTCACCTTCAACCTGGCATCCATGGCCAAGGCCGCATCCGGCCACAGGCCCACGAAGAGGCGGCCCTTCAGGTGCGTCCCCGGAGGCTCCTCCACGTCCACGAACACCGTCGCGGGGCCCGCCAACTCGATGAGGATGGGGCGGACCTTCGACTCGTTGCTCGTGGGCCAGTCCTGGCTCAGGATGCCGTCCCCGGCGATGCCCGTCTCTCCGTCGGCAAAGAACACGATCGACGGAGCGGAACCCGCCGACGCCAAGGGAGCCAACAGGAGTAAGAAGACGACGATGCCGGAGCGGCGAACGGACTGCACGGCCTACATTTTTGCTTCGTTTGCTATTTGAATAGCCGGGCCGGGGGAGGTCTCCCATCGCCGCAGCGGGGCCAACCCCTTTTTGGCCTCCTTGGGTTGCCCGCATCGTGACCCAGTTGCAGGCCTCGACGACGAAGCGTGTGTACGCATTCGAAGAAGGCACCGCAGACATGAAGGCGATCTTGGGCGGCAAAGGCGCCAACCTCGCTGAGATGAGCCGCATCGGCCTTCCGGTCCCCCACGGCTTCACCGTGACGGCCCAGGAATGTATCCGATACCAAGGCCTCGGCAAGATCGACGACGACCTGCGCAACGACGTCATGGCCGCCATGGCCGCATTGGAAGAGAAAGCCGGCCGCAAGTTCGGCGACGAGACGGACCCCTTGCTGGTCTCCGTCCGCTCCGGCGCCGCCATCAGCATGCCCGGCATGATGGACACCGTGCTGAACCTGGGTCTCAACGACCAGACCGTCGAAGGCATGGCAGAAGCCACCGGCGACCGCCGGTTCGCCTACGTTTGCTACCGCCGCTTCCTCACCATGTACGGGGACGTCGTCATGGGCATGAGCCACAAAGCCTTCGACGACGCCTACCAGGCCCTCAAGAGGCGCCACGGAGAGAACCGCGGCCAGAACCTCAGCCCCGAGGCCATGGTCGAACTCTGCAACGAGTTCAAGGCCATGATC
>JBFGSX010000294.1:0-2426 GCA_041566495.1 Thermoplasmatota archaeon | reverse complement strand
GAACGCTTGATCAACGCCTGCATGCGCGGCGAAGTCTACAACGGCAAGAAGGGCAAGGCCTACGCCGTTGTCGAAGACGCCTTCGAGCGCATCGCCGACAAGACCAAGGAGAACCCCCTCCAGGTCTACGTCCAGGCCCTCGAGCACTCCGCTCCCCGCGAAGAAGTGACGCGCCTGCGCTACGGTGGCATCAATGTCCCCAAGGCCGTCGACGTCGCTCCCCAGCGCCGCCTCGACACCGCTATCCGCAACCTCGCCAAGGGCGGTCTGGCTGGCTCCCACAAGAGCACCAAGCCGGCTTCCCACTGCCTCGCTGATGAGATCATCAAGGCAGCCAAGGGCGACGCGACCTCCTTCGCCGTCGGCAAGAAGGACGAGCTGGAACGCGTGGCCAAGTCGGCTCGCTAAGCCGGCTCAGCAAACTCTCCTCTTCCCTTTCTCCTCCCTTTTGTCCGCTGCCCACGCGTTGGCCGCAGCGTCGATGTGAAGCACACCTTCGGGCTCACTTCACAAGCCTGCAAGAGAAATCGACCCCTTGGTTTCCTTCCTTCAGAGGGGCTCCGCGCTTTCCTTGGGTGTCTCCTTTAAGCCCCGCTCGGGTCGGCACCCGACCATTTCATGTCGATGCTAGATGCATCAACGCTGCACGGCAGGGCAACGCGTATATGCCGGATCCCGGGCGCGACCCCTATGCTTCGCCTGGCGCCGCCCGGGCCGCGATTTGTTGGGTCTGAGCCTTTGTCCTACAGGGGCATGCATCCAGTCATGCACTCCCGCCGTGGGCTTGCCATCGCCGTCATCCTCTGCATCGGGCTCACCTTTGCGGGCGTCGCCGAGGCGAAGAGCGGCAAGTCTGGGGGTGGTGCTTCAGGGGGCGGTGTCGGCGGAAGCTCAGGTGAGTCCGGCTCGACCTCCGACGGCGGCGCCGACGCCGGGTCGGGGGACAAGCAAGCGGCCAAGCAGGCAGCTCGTCAGGTCAAACAAGATGCCAAGGCAGCGGAGGAGGCCCAAAAAGAGGCTGCGCGGGAGGCTGAAGTCCCGCCCCCTCATGAGGCACCTGCTAACGATCTGCCCGCAGAACCCCTGCTCGGCGGCGGCTCCGGCCCGGCCAACGAACCGGAGCCGAGCCAGCCCGTCTCGTTCGAACCCATGTTGAGCCCCCAGGCTTCGGGCGGCGCGACCAAGGAGGTGGTGGACGAGTGGCATCAACCCGCGGCTGTCCTCCAGGTCACACCCGAAATGCTCGACGCCCGCGCCTCCTTCTCCGAGGGCAGCATCATCACCGCATACCGGTTCATCGGCCCCGGATTGTCGGGTGAATGGCAATCCGCCGGGACCCTGTCCCTGGACGCTCTTGGCCCCGGCCTCCATGTCATCCGCGTCGACGTCCGGGATGCCGAAGGGCACATCGATTCGGTCACGCAGACCATTGTCGTAGGAAGCGTCGAATCCCACGACGTGCCAGTCCCATGGTGGGTCGCGTTGGCCCCGTTAGCAGGGGTGCGCCGTCGTTGAGGCCCGTATCCCTCGGCTGGCACATCGCCACGATCATCCTTCTCAGTAGTCTGTTCTCCGTCGCCGTGGGGGCCGGCGCCATGCTGGTCGACGGCCACGAGCGTCTACAGTCGCAAGCCGCCATCGACCGCCAACGGGAAGGTGCCGACGCAGCGGCTGAATTGAGCACTATCTGGCACGAGACCGGCGGCAGGCTCATCGGTCTCGCCTCGGCCCTCGGCGACCAACCCACGCAGGAGACGTTCGGCGCCGCCGTGTCCCGATTGGACGTCTTGCAAGGCCCTGTGGTGGCCGTGCGGTACATCACTAACGAGACGGCGTGGCAGCGCCCCATGGGGCCCGTGTTGCCCGGACCGCTGCAGTCCTTGGAGATCACCGGCGGTCGCCTTGAGGCCGCCTACACAGCCGCCGGCATCCAACGCATCCTTGATCGTCACGCCGCCCGCCTCACGCCCAGCGCCACCATGTTCTGGGCCCCCAACGGAGACGGAGTCGACGTGGCGGGCCTGGGGGGCGCCATCATCGTCGAGCAGGAAGGCATCGGCTGGCTCACCGTGGATCGAGCCACCATGTGGCGTGCCGGGGGCACAGGCATCGCCGTGGGCGCTGCATGCATCGCGGGCACCCTCATCGCATCCACCGTCCTTGTCCGACCCCTGCGCCGTATCCAGGACGATGCGCGGCAACTCGCCGCAGGTGGCCGACCCGCCCGCCGCGGGGGCCCCAAAGAGATCGCCCATATCTCCGCCTCCATGAACGAGGCCGCAGCCGAAGTCGCCCGGGAGCGGCAAGCGTTGCAGCTTGCCCAGGAGAAACTCGGCGCGGACCTCAGGCGCCAGACCCGTTCATTGGCCGATCAAGAAGTGCGACTGCGTCGCCTCTATGAAGGCATCAGCCACGACATCAAGGGG
>JBFGSX010000293.1:0-2439 GCA_041566495.1 Thermoplasmatota archaeon | reverse complement strand
TTGCTGCTTGGTGGTGATGATCGGCGCCACCAGGTCGATGGCCAAGCCGAGCGTCCACAAGGGGATCAGCCATTCGTGGGGCGTGAAGAACGAGATCACCCAAGGCGTGATACCGAGGGTGAATGTGGCCACCAAACGGTCCGTGAAGGGGCGGGCTTCGGGGTTGTGTCGACCACCCCTCCACCAAAGGAAGATGATGAGCAAGCGACCCACGGTGTAACTGATGGCGAACTGCAACGCCGTCTCTTCGAAGGCGCAGTGGGCGAAGACCGCCAAACCGACGACGGGCATCATCTGCAGGAACGTGAAGACCCGGTGGCTGACGTCTGCGGTCTCGAAGCGGTCCGTGTAGAACGTGTTGCCGATCCAGAGCCACCATACCGCTGCAAAGAGCAGTGCGACCTGTCCGATGTGTTCAGGGTGGTGTGCCAGGTCGTGGCCAAGTTGCGCCACGGCGACGACGAAGATCAGATCGTAGAACAGATCAAGGAAGCCGACCTTGCGTTCGTCCTCGTCGTTGCCACGCAGTTGCGGGCGCACCCACCAGTGAGTCACAGTGAGCTATCTGGAGTAGACCTTGAAAGGTCACCCGTTTGGTGATGCCCTTTGTGCCGAAGTGAAAGAGAGGGAGAGGGGGGATGTCCTGGTTCAGACAGCCGGGATGTTGGCGGCCGGACTCTCGATGATGTTGAACACGGGTGCGCTGATGACGCCGGCTTGGTCCATGGCGGACTTGAGGCCGGGGTTGCTGATGAAGGCGTGGAGATCCTGGCTCTTGCCGTGCAGGACGACGCAGACCGCGTTCGGGTTGTCGCAGTGCTGGTAGACCGCGTCGCCGCTGACGTGGTGCTGGGCGCGTACGTTGGCGTGGGCGTCGAAGCCGGCTTTCCAGGTCTTGAAATCCTTGACGTCGTGTTGGATCAACAATGTGCTCATGTGGTTCACCTGTCCCGTGAAGGACAATCGTGGCATGACCCGGTGAGGCTATTGACCGGTTGCCCACGATTGGGCGGGGTTTGCTCAACCGGGGCCGCCAGCGATGACCCCTACTCTTTTACGCCGCGCCCGGGAGCCCCAGGTGTGGCGGAGTTCACCCGGACAGTGCTTGTCAAAGCAGATGCGAAGATGATCTTCCAGTTCTTGACCGAGGTCGAAATGCTCGAGGACATCTTGCCCAGCGTCCGGAAAGTGGAGCTGCACACGCCGCCGCCTTTTGGGGTCGGCACGGAGTGGACCGAACTGCCTCGACGATGGCTTGGATTGATCCCCCGCCCGGGTGGACAGACGTTCAAGGTCACCGCGTACGACAAGACAAAGCGCCGCCTGGTCGCCGAATCCGGTGGCGTGACGTTCACTTTCGAAGCCAAGAAGGGTGGGACGAGGTCGTGCAACCTTCACATGAAGCTGCAATGCGACGATGATCGCCGCTTGATCCGCGCGGAACGGCTCCATGCAGATCGTTTGGACCACGTTCAGGCGTTCGTCGACGGCTAAGGTCGGACACGGCTTTACGCGGGGAGCTCCATGAGGGGGCATGGATCGCCGACAGGGCATTCAACTCGTCGTTTGCATCGTCGCCGTCGCGGCGGCCGCCGTGGGTGGAAGCCTGTCGACGATCGATGCCGTCGAACAGTACGGAGAACTCGAGCAGCCGTCATGGGCGCCGCCGTCCTGGGTGTTCGGGCCGGTCTGGACGCTGTTGTACGTCGCCATCGCGGTGGCCGGTTTCCGCCTGTGGCAAGAGGGCACTCGATCACCTCTGTTCATTGGGTGGGTGGTCCAGCTCGTGATGAACGCCTTGTGGAGCCCGTTGTTCTTTGCCTGGGAGTTCCGGGGTTTGGCCTTGGCCTGGATCCTGACCATGGACGTGCTGGTGGGTTGGTTGGTATGGCGCAGTTGGCGGCGGGAACCGGCGGCGTCGTACCTCTTGATGCCCTACCTGGCTTGGATCCTGTTCGCCACGGCACTCAATGCCGCCGTGTGGTGGCTCAACCGCGCTTGATGAGTCGGACGATCCACCAACCGTCTTCACGTGCCACTTGGACCTCCTCGAAGGGCGATGCCTCGGCTCGATCAAGGACCTCTCGTTGCAGTGCGTCTGGCAAGTAGCCGTGTAGCGTGAACACCCAGCGCACCCAGATGATGACCCCTGGGAGCGGGCGACGGCCGGACCATGCGGCCAGTTCGTCCTTGGTCATGTCCCCGGCGCCTTCGATGATCCAACATTCTCCCCCGGGCTTCAGGACCCGGTGGATCTCTTGCAGGCTGGTGTCCTGCTGAGACCAATGGTGGTAGCTTTCGCTCGTGAGCACCCAATCGAGACTTTCGTCCGCGAGGGGCAGATCGTGACTAGCCCCTTCCTCGTAACGCAGGTTGCTGCGTTCATGGTGCCGTCTGGCCAAGCGGACCTGCACGGGGTCCAGGTCTAGGCCGAGCACG
>JBFGSX010000292.1:0-2443 GCA_041566495.1 Thermoplasmatota archaeon | reverse complement strand
TTGTCCAAGCCAAGGTAGTGCACCGTGCCAAGCCATGGCTGGACACGGGTCACCATGAGCCAGGCGACCGGAATGGCCCCCATCATCACCATGTTGGTGGCGTTGGAGAACCAGAGCAGGATCTCCAGCATCAATGGACTGGTGTCTGGCAGGCCTTGGCCCGTGGCGGGCCCCGCAGCGATCTGGATCAGGAATGCGATCCCAAGCAGTGCCAGGTCGATGACAAGCAGCAGGTCCCATGGGTGGAAGCCCCGGTGCTTGCGCGCCGAGGGGGGTTCGGCCTCGACGGGCGCCCATTCCATCAGGCTGCCTCCGGGGCGAGCAGGAGGACGCTCAATTGGATGAAGTCGAAGGTGAAGTGGGCTGCGATGGGGATCCATAGCGCGCGGCGTTTCTGCACGATGAAGCCGAACAACAATGCCAGCAGCGCGGTGATGATAATGCCATAGATGCCCTGGTAGGCATGGAGGAGGCCGAACACGGCCGCCTGGGCCCAGACACCGATGTGCTTCTGGATGATGCCTCGGAACAGCAGTTCTTCGCCCAGCGCAGCAGAGATGCTGATCGCGATGACCAATGGCCACGTCAGGATCGCCTGGATGGGGCCGATGGCCTGGTTCTCCTCCCCGGCGCCGGTGGCCTGCAGGATGAGGCCGACGACCAGCAAGACCAACACGAGTCCGAAGCCGAGGCCGACACCTTGCAGCATGCCCTTCCCAGGAGCGTGCAGACCAAAATAGTCCACCATGCCGGCCCAGCCGCCGCGACGGGTCGTCAGGATCCATAACCAAGGTAGCAACCCGAGGACCACCAACAAGAGTCCGCTGTTGACCCACATGTCGGCGGCCGTGACGTTGAACGACGTCGGCGCATCACCGAAGAGCGTGTCATACGCGGAGCCAAGTTGCAGCGCGAAGAAGCCGAGCAGGAGGATGCCTGCCAGGATTCCGATGACGTCGCCCACAGCGAAGCCTCGGACGTGGCGGTGCCCGTCAGGCGCCGCATCAGAAACGGTGATCGTGGTGTCCACGTCAGCCCCAGCGATGGTAGGCCGGGTGGCCCTCGGTGACGGCGACGAAGGTGCCATCGCATGTGGCCGTGATCTTCTCTTGGCCCTTGACCTCGGCCCAGACCTCGGCGTGGACCTTGCAGGTCCGGTCGTCGACGCTGACTGGCTGGGCCTTGACGGTCAAGCGACCAGGGAATGGGGTGGGGCGCTTCAGCTTCACGTGGAAGTCTGCCGTGACCGTACAATCCGGCTTGTCCCAGCCCTGGGCTGCCATGATGGCCGTCGCGGCGCACCAGTTGCTGTGACAATCCAGCAGGCTCCCCAGGATGCCTCCGTTGAGGACGCCGGGGAACGCCTGGTGGGCCTCGACGGGATCAAACGTCATGACGAAGACGCCGCCGTCCAAGGGATCGCCTTCCCAGTGGCTCTTGATCTGTAGCCCCTCGTGATTGGCGGGGCCGCAGCCAAAGCAGATGCTGTTGGGGGCGTAGCGGTCCTGGTCGGCGATCGCTTCCATGCAATGGCCACCAGTGGGGACGGGTTTGACCGTTGCCGTCAGGGTTGCAGCGGACGTCTTGGGGGCGCGGATTCTTTCAGGTCGCCAAGGCTGGCTCGGCCATGGAGGGTCTGTTGGCTTGGTACGATGCGCATCGCCGCGACCTGCCGTGGCGCCAGGACCAGGACCCGTACCGGGTCTGGGTCAGCGAAGTCATGCTCCAGCAGACCCGGGTGGAGACGGTGCTGCCGTACTACGAGCGCTGGCTGGCCCGGTTCCCGGACCCCGGCACCCTGGCAGCTGCGTCGGAGGCAGAGGTCATGGCCGCATGGGCAGGCTTGGGTTACTACGGCCGTGCCCGGCGCTTGCATGCTGCGGCCAAAGTGGTGGCCGCACAGGGGGTCCCGGTGGATGCCGCGGGATGGCAGGCTCTGCCAGGTGTCGGCACGTACACAGCCGGGGCGATCGCAAGCATCGCCCTCGGGGAGCCGGTCCCAGCCATCGACGGCAACGCCATCCGGGTCCTGGCCCGCTGGCTTGGGCTTCGCGAGGCTGCCGACCGAGGGCCTGGCCGCAAACGCATCGAACAGGCCGCCACGGCGCATTTGGACCATGCCCGGCCCGGGGATTGGAACCAGGCCCTCATGGACTTGGGTTCCGCCATTTGCATCCCCGTCGCGCCTCGCTGCGATGCGTGTCCGGTCGCGACCGCTTGCAAGGCTCACACGGAGGGCTCCCAGGATGACATCCCCGTCCTTCGCACCAAGAAGGCGCCGCGCCCGGTGGACATGCACTTCGCTCGCATCCAGCAAGGAGCTCGCATGTTGGTCGTGCCTCGGCCGGCAGAGGGCCTTCTCGCGGGCACCTGGATGTTGCCGGGTGGCCGCGCCGACGAGGCCTTGGAAGACCTGGTCCTGGCGCAGACCGGCCTCGACGTC
>JBFGSX010000291.1:0-2446 GCA_041566495.1 Thermoplasmatota archaeon | reverse complement strand
GGCCCGACCATCGCTTGGTTGCGCAGTGAAGGCTTCAACGTCCACCCGAACGAGGTCTACGAACTGCATCTGGATCAATCGGTGCCCCAGATCGGTGCCGATGTGGTCAAGGAGGCCCTTGGCACCGTGCGGGAGGGCCCCACGGTGCTCGTCATCGACACCGGCCTGGACTCGGGGCACCCTGACTTCGAGGAGGGGGAGAACCTGGCGGCCAACTTGGGGGTCGACCGAAGCCCCAACGGCCTCGTGGGCGGCGTCATCCAAGACCGCCCCATCACCGACCGCAGCGGCCACGGCAGCCACGTGGCGGGCATCGTGGCGGGCAATGGAGAGGCCATGGGGTCCAATGACCCCCAGCACGGCCGCTACCTCGGCGTCTACAGCAATGGTCGTCTCGCGAGCTTCCAGGCCTCCAATGCGGCCCTGGACCCTGACGACATCGGCGTCGACATGCAGGCAGCGCTGGAAGCATTCGACTGGGCCCTGGCCAACCACGACACCTTCGACATCCGCGCCATCAGCAATTCGTGGGGAAGCGCCGGGGACATGGTCCCAGAGCACCCTGTCAGCCAAGCCACCCTCAAGGCCTACGCTGCAGGCATGACGGTCTTCTTCTCGGCAGGCAACGAAGGGAAGGAAGGCACCCTGAACAAGCACTGCCTGCCCCCGTGGGTCGTCTGCGTCGGTGCCGGCACGGCGGACGGCACCCGCAGCAGCTTCAGCTCCATGGGCCACGCTCGCTCCCAGAGCCTAGGCCCATACGACCACCCGGACATCACCGCACCCGGCAGCGCCATCCGCAGCCTCGAACCCATCTTCGGGGGCGACAAGCCATCGCAATGGCTGAGCGGCGACTTCCAGGCCTTGTACAAGGACCGCAGCGGCACATCCATGGCAGCCCCACACGCCGCCGGCGTCGCGGCGCTATTGACCGCCGCCAACCCAGACCTTTCCCCCGACCAGATCATGGACATCCTCATCGCCACGGCAGACACCATGTCAGAAGAGGTCCACCGCGTCGGGGCCGGATTCATCAACGCAGAGAAGGCCCATGCGCTGGCCACCTCCACGGTGGGCCAGCGGGGCGATTTCCTCGCCGGTGAAGGCGTCAAGTACGCCGGCCTTGCGACGGGAGACAACGACTACAGTGACGACCCCATCAGCGTCGGGTATGACACCAGTTCCGGAGGCACCCTGAACGCGGCCCTACTGGATGGGCCAACGCCCAAAGCGTGGCTCCTGGCCAGTCCTGCCCCGGCGGTCTTCCTTGGCGCCGCCGTGCTACTGGTAGTGTTGGGCGTCCGTTGGCGCCGCCCAGCGGCCTGAGACAAAACCCCAACTGGCGACGACGCTCGCTAGGCACGCGACGCCAGCGACGGCGATGAGCACGTAGTCGAGGGGGTGCGTCCGGAGGTAGGCCAGGAAGCGCCAGTCGATACCCGTGGCACCGATCTCCGCCACATGCCCCGTGGTGCGCCAGAACGCCATGATCGCGGTGATGCCGAAGATCCAAGCCGCCGTGCTGAACAACGGGTAATCGAGGGCAGTCCAGTTGCGACCCGGCCCTGGGTCGGCGTGGTACATGAAGAACAACACGATGCCTGCCAGGGTCAGGATCAGGCCGGGAATGAACGTCCCGAGGTGGTCCACCCAGTGGTCCGGCGTCGTGAACGTGACCAGCAAACGCCAGCCACCGTCGATCTTGGTGACCTTGGGGGTCAAGTGGATCAGCAAAGGCAGTCCCACGAAGAAGGCCGGCGCCCACAGGATCTTGGCAGGCCAATAGGCCCATCGGGGGGTTCGTCGGCTCAGCACGACGACGCATTCCTGCGCGCGCACTTCACGATTGGGGTGTCATTCCTCTTCAGTGGAGAGGGGGCGACCCTTGTGGCCCTTGGCGATGAGGTACACTTCGCTGCTGGCCTTGCGGCTAGCCGGGGGGTGCATCATGCGCAGGGAATTGAAGCGGCTACGGACTTCGTCCCTGAACTCTTGGAAATCAGCGCCTTCGAAGACCTTGGTGACGAAAGCGCCGCCGGGTTTGAGGTGCCGGGCACAGAAGTCGAGGGCCATCGTGCACAAGTGCACGCTGCGGGCCTGGTCGAGGCTGTAGGTGCCACTCATGTCAGGAGCCATGTCGCTGACGATGACATCGAAGTATTCACGGCCGGTCTCGGCCAGCATGTCCGACAACCTGTCGCGGGTGGATTCCTTCGTGAAGTCGCCCCGGATGAAGGTGGCGCCTTCGACGGGGCGGGTCCGTAGCAGGTCCACACCGATGACAAGGCCGCGGTCGCCCACGAGTTCCACGAGGACTTGGCTCCAGCCACCCGGGGCGCAGCCAAGGTCGGCCACTGCGTCGCCTGGGCGGATCAAATGGGACGCGGTCTGCATCTGCTTCAGCTTGAACGCACTGCGGGCTCGATAGCCCTGCTTCTTGGCATCC
>JBFGSX010000290.1:0-2449 GCA_041566495.1 Thermoplasmatota archaeon | reverse complement strand
GTACGACGTCGAGACCGACAACAAGTTCCTGACACACATGATGGAGACCCTGACCCGCTACGCCGGCTTCGACCTGCACCTGCGGGCCACCGGCGACCTCGACCACCACCTCGTCGAGGACGTCGCCATCGCCATGGGTCAAGCCTTCAAGCAAGCCCACGCCGGCGCGCCCTGCCGACGCATCGCCTACGACATCATCCCCATGGACGATGCGCTGATCCTTTGCGCCGTCGATGTCGTGGACCGTCCCTACTACGAAGGCCAGTTCAGTATCCCTCTCTGGGAGCATTGGTTCCGCAGCTTCGCCATGGAAGCCCGCATCAACCTCCACATCGAACACCTGCGCGGACGAGACACCCACCACCTCGTGGAAGGCTCGTTCAAGGCATTCGGACGCGCCCTGCGCAAAGCCCTGGAACCCCGGGACGACGAGATCAGCACCAAGGGCGTCGCCGACCTCACCATGCAAGGCGCCATCGCAGACGCCTTGGCGGAGCAAGGGGCCGCGCCCACGGGCAGTGACCCGGGGAACTGACCATGCTCGCAAAGCGCATCATTCCCTGCCTAGACGTTGATGCCGGCCAAGTGGTCAAGGGAGTCCAGTTCCAAGATCTGCGTGCGATCGGGGACCCGGTCGAACTCGCCACTCGGTACGAAGCTGACGGCGCGGACGAAGTGGTCTTCCTGGACATCAGCGCCAGTCACGAACAGCGCGACCTGACCCTCGACATGGTGCGCCGGACCGCTGAGAGCCTGTTCATCCCCCTCACCGTCGGGGGTGGCATCCGCAGCCCCGAAGATATGCGTGCGGCACTCAACGCTGGCGCCGACAAGGTGGCCATCAACACCGCTGCCCTCAACGACCCAGACCTCATCGACCGATGCAGCGAACGCTTCGGAGCCCAATGCGTCGTCGTTGCAGTCGATGCCAAACGTAACAACGGTGGCTGGAACGTCTACACCCATGGCGGCCGCAACGACACCGGCCGGGACGCACTCGCTTGGTGCCAAGAGGCAGCCAAACGGGGCGCTGGAGAGATCCTTCTCACAAGCATGGATGGTGACGGCACCCGGGACGGTTACGACCTGGAATTGCTCAACGCGGTCTCCACGGCCATCTCCATTCCAGTCATCGCCAGCGGTGGCTGCGGCGAAGCCCGCCACATGGTCGAGGCGCTCGAAGCGGGCGCCGACGCTGCCCTGGCCGCCAGCATCTTCCACGACCGGGACGCCACCGTTCGCGAGGTCAAGCAGATGCTGGCAGACCAAGGCGTGGCGGTGCGACCATGATCGACCTCGGCGCCGTCCAGTTCACTGACGGTCTCGTCCCCGTGGTCGCCCAAGACCACGTCACGGGCCGGGTCCTCATGCTCGCCTACGCCAACCAAGAGGCCCTGGAGCAGACGCTCGCCACGGGATGGATGACGTACTGGAGTCGCAGCCGCCAAGCCTTGTGGGAAAAGGGCGCCACCAGCGGCCATCGACAAAGGGTCGTCTCCCTGGCCCTCGATTGTGACACCGACGCCATCCTAGCCACCGTCGAACAGACCGGCCCGGCCTGTCACACCGGATCGCGCACGTGCTGGAGCGACGAACCCGACGTCGCCGGATTCCTGGGAGCCCTCGAATCCTTGGCCCGAGAACGGGCTGCAGCCCCACAAGGACGCTACACCGATTCTCTACTCGCTGAGCCCTCACTCGTCGCGTCCAAGATCGTGGAAGAAGCCAACGAAGTCTCTGCGGTCCTCACCGGCCAGGACAACGAGGACAGCCTGGAACACGAAGCCGCCGACCTGCTGTACCACCTCATCATGGGATTGCAGGGAGCAGGCGTGCCCTTGTCCCGCGTCTTGGACGAGCTGCGCGCCCGGCATTGAGAGCGCCTCGCGCCCATCGGCTTTTTCATCCACCGGCCCGCATGGGGAGGCATGGCTGAATTCAGCACGCAAGGCGGCATCGTTGGAAGTCTCGTGGCCTGGCTCGTCGCCAGCCTGTTCGTCTACTTCGCGGCCCGCATCGTGATCGACCGGAGTTCCCTGGTCGCAGCGCTGCTCAGCACCTTCCTCGGGTCCTTGCTGGCGGGCCTGGTGCAGATCGTCGGCTCCAACCTGGGCCTGCCCACGTGGGCGGCCATCACCCTCGCCTTTGCATCGGTGGCCCTCGTCATCGCGGTGTTCTTCCGCACCAACTGGAGCAAGGGCGCCATCATCGGCGTCATGGCGGCCATCCTTTGGGTGGTCACCAGCTTCCTCATCGCCCGCCTGTTCTAGACCGTCAAGCGGACCGGCGGTGCGTCGCGGCCAAAGACGACGACGGAATCCGGGCTGATCGGTTCCCAGAGCGGATCATCGTAGAGCGGCTCGCTGGCGATGACCCATGCGTCGGGGAACTCCTCGCCGTCGTTCAGTTGGTACAGCGAGTTCTGGGTGGGTTGGCTGCCGGCACGCGT
>JBFGSX010000289.1:0-2455 GCA_041566495.1 Thermoplasmatota archaeon | reverse complement strand
GCCGCTACCACTGGACAGGTCAATCCGTCGCCATCCACTCTGCCGTCGGCCCCCACGATTAGTTGTCCGGATGACAAGGTCGTGGACGGACCCCCTATGGCGCGCAGGGTGATGTGCCAGGCAGGGGCCCCGTTGGTTTGGTGGAGCACCCATCCAAGGAAGTATTCTGCCGGGTGGGCAAGGCAGTCCTGCACGTCCGGGCGCATCTGAATCGCCGCCCATGCGTCCGTGGAATCCATGATACTGCCCCGCTCGATGACCTCCGTCCATACGGGAGCCTCCGTGTAGAATCGATCTTGAGAAGTCCGTACCAGGCCATCGCTATGGACCGCGGCAACCATGCGCCCCTGCACCGTCTCGAAGCCGAGTAGCCAGCCCCACGCGCGGCCATCGGTCTCAGGATCCGCGGTCAACCACAGCGGATCGTGCACCTTGGGCTCACCCGGCATGGCGGTGTCGTTCAAGCGGTTTTCCCGCATGGAGGCCCAGGAGAGTTCTGGCTCGGCGGATGCGCCGAGGTGTTCCATGGCCACGTCCAGTGCCATGACGTAACCGATCTGGCCAGCGTCGGCCGTGGGCGCCTCCTGGGCGGGTGGATTGGCGCAGGCGCTGAGCGCGACCAGCGTGACGATGAGACATGCTTGCAGGCAACGAGTGGGATTCATGGAAGGGCGTCCGGAGGGGTCAAGTGGCGCAACGCCCGAGTCAGAAAAGGGGGTTGGTGTCTACCCAGAGCCCGGCAGACTACGCGAGGTTCGCAGAATCCCCTGCCACACGTGCCCCATCACGATGGGGGCGGCCGCTCAGAATAATGCCCCTCGCCGCACAGAAGTCCTAAACCCGCCACATCGGTCCAGCCCTTGGTCGGATGGGTATCAGCGAAGCGGTCCAGCGTGGACTATCCAAGACAATGCAATGGTCGGCGCAGCGTGCCTGGACCGTCATCGGAGCCGTGGCCTTCATCACGCTCGTGGCTGGCGCGCTCCTGGTCACGGTCGAACCCAACGTCGAGACCGACATCCAAGCGGGCTACTTCTCGACGTACGACGAGCAGGCCAACGCCTTCCGCGAATTGCGGCGGGACGTGGCAGGCGTCAACAGTGAGATCGTCTACTTCGAACTCCGCGCCGATGCACGGGCTCCCGATGCCGACGATCCCCGCTGTACGGGCCAGATCGGCCCCATCGGGACCGGACCCCAGGATGGTTGTGAGCGGGTCGTTGTCAGCAACGTCACCAGCATGGAGGCCCTGCGTGCCCAAGAGGAGTTGTTCCATTTCGTCAAGGCCGAATTCAACCACCGCACCGGCGTGGACAAGGTCATCTCCCACACGTCGCTGCCGTTCTTCGAGAAACTGATCTACGCCCAGTTCCCTGACGGTTGCTTCTGCTTGGCCCCCGACCAAGCCAGCCACGACCTGTCCCAGCAACTGCTGGCAGCCGCCGACTCCACTGGCGCCATCGCACTCTACCGCAACGACGACTTCGATGCCGCCGTGATGTTCATCATCTACGAGCCGGACACCAGCGTCATCTCCAAGAAGGAGACCGGGGGCCTGATCAACGAGATCATCGCCGATTACAGACAATTGGAGGTCGGAGAAGCCGGCGACGCAGGCGTCGTCAAGACCGTCGATCTCTGGGAGGACGACTACTTCGATTCCTGGGGCGTGCAATCGTGGATCTACCGCATCGACGAGCAAGTCCAGAAAGAATCCGTGATCTTCATCGGCGCCGTCTTCGCGTTCCTCACCGTCACGTTGCTGTTCTTGTTCCGCAACCTCAAGCGGGCCCTCATCGGCGTCACCACCGTCGCCATCATCCTGACCTGGACCCTGGCCGGCATGACCGTCGGTGGTGTCAGCATCGGCTTCGTCAGCATGGCGATGTTCCCGCTTCTTTTGGGGGTGGGAGTGGATTATGTCATCCACGTGGTCAATGAATTCGGCGCTGAAAGGAGTCACGTCGAGACCAGTGCCGAAGCGTTCGACCTGATCGGCCGCCGCGGAGCCGTGGCATTGCTCATCTCCACACTGACCACCATCACCGGCTTCGTGGTCATGATCACCAGCACCAGCCCGATGATCGTCGAGATCGGCACGGCCACCATCCTGGGTATCCTCAGCGTGTTTGGCTTGAGCATCACGTTGATCCCTGCGCTGCTGGAACTCTCGGTGCGAAACGAATCCAAAGAAGTGTTCCGGCCCAGCATCGCCGCGGGTGCGTTCGCGTCGTTCTGGGGCCGCAACAAGGCCATCACGATCGCCGTCCTCGTCGTCGGCACGACGGTCTTCGGTTCGTTCATCGACGACACCGAATACGTCATCGGCACCGTGGAGATCAATCTCCCCCAGAAAGAGATCTGGACCCACAACGACGACCGTGCGCACATGCTGGACATGTACGAGCGCTTCCAGCAAGAGATCCGCGCCAAGGCCCAAGAGACCATCATCACG
>JBFGSX010000288.1:0-2463 GCA_041566495.1 Thermoplasmatota archaeon | reverse complement strand
GGTCGACGGTCTGCTCCTTCACGGTGCCTCCTCAGGAGTGGGGGCCTTTAGGGTTTGAGTCGGGGGCCTCGACGTCTCCTTGCGTGGCGCCGGCCGGATGAAGGATGGCCCCGCGGAGTGCCAGGGTTGGCGAGGGGGTTCCCGGGCGCGGCCTTTGGCGGGGGGTTCGGGCCAGGTGAAGCCACGGTCTGGGCGCTTCGTGGCGGGCTTGCGGCCACTGGCTTTGCGGCCCCGTTTCTGTTTGTCGTCTTTGCGGCCCATCAGTCGGACTCCAATGCGAATGGCCACAGGAACCATGCGGCTCCGAAGGCGATGAGGTCGTAGCCTGCCATCAGTAGCAGGCCCGCTTGCCCGTTGCCCCCCGAAAAGATATCGAGGGTGGCTGCCACGCCGCTTTGCAGCAACGGGGCGGCGATGGGGATGAGCAGGATGGGCATCAAGACTTCCCGGGCACGGGCTTGGCTGGCCAGGGCGCCGGCGAGGGTGCCGACGGTGGCGAGGCCGATGACGCCCAGGAGGGCGGTGAGCCAGATGCCGGGGCTGAGGGGTAGCAGGAATCCTGCTGCGCCGAGCAGGAGGCTGAAGGCGGCCAGCACGCCTGTGAGGACGAGGTTGATGAGGGTGCGGCTCCAACCGTGCAGGGCTGCGGCGACGGGGGCGGTCTGGACGAGGGTGAGGGTGCCTCGGTCCACTTCGCTGGCCAGGCCGCGGCCGGCCAGGGCGGCGGTGCCGTAGAGGATGGGGGTCCACATGGCGACGGCGCCGAGGGCCGGGCTTTGGAGGTCGGTGAGGGCGAAGAGGTAGAGGACGAAGAACAGGCCGACCAAGACAAGGCCTGCTTGCAGGCTCTCTTTGCTGCGGATCTCTCGGCGGGCGTCCTTCCAGAGGATGGCTGCAAGACTCATGCGGCCTCCAGGCGGTGGGGGCGGGCGTGGATGGCTGCGGCGAAGTCCTCTTCGTGGGTGGCCACGAGCATGGTGGCTTGGCTGGCTTGCAGGGCTTTGATGAGCCATTGGCGGCCGGCGTCGTCGAGGGCGGTGGTGGGCTCGTCCAGCAGGAGCAGTTCGGGGTCGATGGCGAAGGCCATGGCGAGGTGGAGTCGTTGCCGTTGCCCTCTGCTCAGGGTGGATGCGCGGTCTTCTGCGACGCTGCGGAGGCCCGCGTGGTCGATCCAAGCGTCATCGATGGGCACGGCGTGCATGCGACCCCACCATTGCAGGTGTTCCCGCACCGAGAGTTCGGGGTAGACGGGCGCGTCTTGGCCCACGTAGGCGAGGCGCACCCGGGCTTTGGGCTCGGTCATGGGAAGCCCCGCTCGGGTGACCTTGCCGGCGGTGGGGCGCAGGAGGCCCGCGGCGAGGCGTAGCATGGTGGTCTTGCCGGCGCCGTTTGGGCCGAGCAGGGCGATGCGTTCCCCGGCGGCGACGTCTAGGTCAAGGTCCCGCAATACGATGTGGCGGCCGAAGCGGCGAGTGACGTTCTCGAAGGTCAGCGTCATTCGAAGCGGCCGCGGATGAGGGCGTTCTCCGCCATCTGGAGCCGCTTGTGGACGGCTGCCTTGCTGACACCGAAGGTGCCGGCCAGGTCCTCCAGATTGCATTGTCTGGGGTCGCTGTAGTAGCCCATGGCGATCGCCATGCGCAGGACCTCTTCTTGGCGCGGCGTCAGCAGTTTGGCCCGACCTTGGGCCTTGAGGTCGGGGTGGTATTCGCCGACGTGCAGGAGTTTGAAGTCGTCGGCGGGGACGACGCGTCGCATGTGCTGCGTGAACTGGTTGAACGCCGCCAGCCCGTCTGGGTTGGGGCTCATGACGTTGATGTGGATGTAGCCGCCTTCGACGATGACCGGGTGGAACACCGTCTCGGGGCCCAGCATCTGGATGGTGAGCTGGATCGGGTCGTGCTTCTGATAGTAGCTCAGCACTGCGGTCGTGATCTCCACACTGGCGTAGTCCTCACCTTCTGACAGGACGGTGTAGGTGCCGTATTTCTTGGCGAACTCACCGGTCAGGAAGCGGCGGCGGGTGAGGGGGTCCGCGACGATGGTGACGATGGCCTTCTCCACGGGCGCGTCGGCGGCCGGGCGCAGGAGGTTCATGACGATGCGGACGTCAGGGTTGTCCTGTGTGAAGCGGCACAGGAGGTTGTCGTCGCTGCGGATCTTGAACAGGTATTCTGTCAGTCCGGGCACGATTCGGGGACTTTTCGGGCGCTATAAAAGGTGGACTTACGCCATGCTGGCGTTGACAGGTCCACCTTTCGAGGGTCTGGTGGTTTACATTTCCAAGCCAGCCGTGCGAAGTGGTTTAGTAGCCGCCAGAATCGAAGCATCCGTGAAGACCGCCACCTTGGGCCTGGTCTTGGCGCTCCTGTTTGCGGGCTGCGCCGACCCGGCGAGCCCCACCACCGCCGTCGAGCCGGTGGACACCATGATCATCCGAGGCACCGTCGTCACGCCAGAGAT
>JBFGSX010000287.1:0-2480 GCA_041566495.1 Thermoplasmatota archaeon | reverse complement strand
GTCGGCGCCAGTGGCTATGCTGATGCCCTCGAGATGGGTCCTCTGCGCTACATGGTCACCAATGTCGGTACCGTCCCCGCCACGGTCGACCTATCCTACTACATCGAGAACCCCTACACCGGCGTGAGCGGGTCCGAGACCGGCATCCAAGTCGCCCCGGACGAAGTGGCCACGATCTTCGTGCCCCCGTCCACCGGCACGCCCCAGAACGGCGAACAATGGCGCTTGTCCGCCGTTGCCAACGTCGTGGGCGCCGTCGATGAGAACCTCGAGGACAACCTGTTCGACAAGCGCATCCAGCTCGTGGAGCGCTTCATTTCAATCGAGGACTTCGAGGAGGACAGCCCCGTCATGGAGGCGTTGTCCTCCAAGTGGGAACGGGGCACCCCCGATGGCTACCGTGGCGTCGGCCCATCCAGCGCTGTCAGCCCGAATGCTTGGGTCACGGACCTCAATGCGGGCAGCTTCTCCCGCTACAGCAACTACGACCTCGTGATGAACGCCCTCGACCTGGGCAGCCTCCTCGATCCGACACTTGTCTTCAAGCACAACGTCGACGCCTATGGCAATGCCAACTACGCCTACTCGTCCGCCAAGGTCTACATCCGAGAGGTGGGCGGCGAATTCATCCACGTCGAACCCGAGGGCGGCTACCCCTGCAGGGAGCGCATCTACTCGGAGGACAGCAAGCCCGGCTACTGTGGCCTGCAGCAAGGCTGGGCGGAAGCCCGCTTCGATCTGAGCCAGTTCCAAAACAGCGTCGTGGATGTCCTGTGGCGCTACTCCACCTACTGCTGCTTGTACAACGGCTACAACGGCTGGGCCATCGACGACGTCCAACTCCAAGGCTTGACCCGCAAGGAAGGGGACCTGGAAGTGCTCTCTGCGGAGACCACGGCTCCCATCCTCGTTGACCAAGTCGCCAATACCACCGTGACCGTCCGCAACAACGGCTTCAGGCCCGTTGACGTTCCGGTCTCCCTTCGGGTCACCGCGGGCACCACCAACGACGAAATGACCTCCACGACCCAGACCGTCACGGCCCTGGGCCCAGGTGAGAGCGCCCAAGTGGCCGTCGAGTGGAAGCCCACTGCAGCCAAGCGCTTCCTGGCCGCCGTGAGCCTGCCGTTGATGGCCGACATCGATGGCCAGACCATCCAGGACCCGAGGCCATGGAACAATGCGAAGAACGCCAACGTGGACGTCCTACAATCTCTGGGCGGCTCCAATCTGGAGGACAATGTCAATGGTTGGACCCACAGCACGATTCCTTCCAGCTACGCGGACGAATGGGAACTGGCTGAACCAGACTACTTCCCCAAGAGCGCCTACAGTGGCAACATGACGTGGACCACGGATGCCGATGGTCCCTTCGACGCTGATGGCCAGACCAAGTCTCTGATCCTCAACTCCCCGGAATTCACCATCAATGGGCACACGCCTGGGGACGAATACGCGTTGGTGTTCGCTCACCAACTGCACAACTACTACCAGGGCTACCGGTACTACAACGACCTCGCATACGTGCGCATGGCCGTCAATGGCGGAACGCCGGCATTGATGGAGCCTGACGGTGGCTACAATGGCCAAGCCTACACGTTCTACGGCACGCCCCCGGGCAACTCGGCTGCATGGGGCTGGAGCGGCCTCTTCGAGCCCTACACCTTGGAGACGATCGCCATTGAGGAACCCGTCCAAGACGGCGACGAACTGTCGTTCACCTTCACTCTCTGGACCCCCCGTTACAGTGGTCACAGCGCCGAATCCGGTTGGACCATCGACGACATCCACCTGGTGCGTCTACCCCGCTTCGACCGGGACCTGACGGTCTCCTCCATCGGTCCCTCCGCCTTTGACATGGATGATCCGACGCCGGTCCAGGTCATCGTCTCCAACAAGGGACGCATGCCTGCCGGCGGCGCCACCGTCAACGCCGAGCTGAACGTCGCCGGTCGCCTCATCGAGGTCAGCGCACCCGTGCCGGTCGTCGCTCCTGGAGCCAGCGAGATCATCACCCTGCCCATCGAATTCGACGGGCGGTTCGTGGGCGCTGGCACCGTCAAGGCCACCGTTGACTGGCCTGCCGATGAGTGGGACCTGAACAATGACCTGACGGGACCCGCTCGGGTGGGTCGCGTCCTGTACGCCGCTGACTTCGAGACCACCGACGGTGGCTTCAGTAACACCGATCGGAGCCCCGGCTTCAAGTGGGGCGAACCTGACGACCGTCCGGCCGTCGGAGGCCTACGCTCTTGGAACACCGTCCCTTCGATCAAGATCAACCAGGGTGGCACCTTGACGGGTCCAGTCCTTTCCTTGATGGATGAAGGCGCCGTCCCGATGCGCAGCCTGACCTTCACGGGCGCCTACCAGATTGAACTGTCCACTTCCAATCTCGCGTTCCACCCCTCGTTCCGGCTTTTCACGGCGCCGACGGGCGGCAGCTTCGAAGACATCACCAACTTCGCTGGCGTGGGCAG
>JBFGSX010000286.1:0-2486 GCA_041566495.1 Thermoplasmatota archaeon | reverse complement strand
TTCCGCGTCGCCGCTGAGTCGTTCCCGGCGTTCCTGTTCTTCCTCGAACGCCGCCTTGATCTCTGCCAGCACGTCTTCTACATCGGCGATGTGGCCGTCGTCTTCCACCTGGCCGGTGAGTTCGCTGTCCGGGGTCAGTTCGCCGCTTTCGACCGTCCAGTCCTGGTCGACGATCCACCATTTCTTGATCTGCTCGTAACGGGCCAAGTGGGCGTTCACGGCCTCGACCTCTTTTTCGATGAGGCTGACGACGCGCTGGTCCGCGACCAGCTGGCTGCCCTTGGCGGCGATACCGTTGGCAAGCGCGAACTGCTCCAGGACCTCCCAGTCAGGGCAGATCAGTGCGGACATGTACTTGCGCTTGTCACCGATGACGCACGCCTGGGCGATGTGGGGCTGCAGTTTGAGGCGGTTCTCGATGGGCTGCGGCGCGACGTTCTTGCCGTTGCTCATCACGATGATCTCCTTCTTGCGGTCGGTGATGAAGAGGAACCCGTCGTCGTCTTCATACCCGACGTCGCCGGTGTGGAACCAGCCGTCCTTGTCCATGACCTCGGCGGTGGCCTTCTTGTTGTTGTAGTAGCCCTGCATGACCATGGGGCCTTTGCAGAGGATCTCACCTTCGACGATGTCGGTGCGCTGGGACTCCCATTCGCTGGTGTCGATCTTGATCTGGCAACCGGGGACCGCCTTGCCGACGCTCCCAAAGCGCAGGGCGCCGGGGCGGTTGACGTTGATGACCGGGCTGGTCTCGGTGAGGCCGTAGCCTTGCAGGATCTTGATGCCGGACGCCCAGAAGAATTCCTCGATCTCTTGGCTCAGAGCGGCACCGCCGCTGACGAAGTAGCGCAGGTTGCCACCGACGCGGGCCTTGAGTTTGCCGAACACCAGTTTGTCGGCCTTGGCGACCTTCTTGGCGAGGCTCTTCGGGAGCGGCTCGTTGCGCTGGATGTAGACGTTGGCGGCCATGCCTTGCTGGATGGCCCAGTGGAAGATGGCGCGCTTGATGAAGCTGGATTGCTTGACGCTGTCCTGGATGCGTGCGTAGATCTTCTCGTACAGGCGCGGGACGCTCATCATGATCGTCGGCTTGGCGACCTGCATGTCGTCCAGCAGCGTGTCGATGCTGCGGGCGAAGAAGACGTGGGCGCCGACCGTGTAGGCGGTGAAGTGGCCGCCGGTGCGTTCGAAGACATGGCTGAGGGGTAGGAAGCTGAGGAAGGTGTCCTGGGGGCCGATGTCGACGCATGTGGCGGCCATCGCCGCGTTGCTGGCGAAGTTGTTCTGGCTCAGCATGACGCCCTTGGGTTCGCCGGTGGTGCCGCTGGTGTAGACGAGGCTGATGAGGTCGCCTGGGGAGACCTTGGCCGCCATCTTGTCGAACGCATCACCGTTCTTGGTGGCGTAGTCGCGGCCTTCACGGACGAGGCGGTCGTAGGTGATGACGCCCTTCTTGCGGCTCGTGCCGTCCAGCAGGACGATGGCGTCGACCTTGATCTCCTTGCGCACCGCATCGAGGCGGGCGAGCATCTCAGGGTCTTGCACGAACAGGACCATCGCGCCGGAATCGTTGAGGATGTAGGCGCCTTGCGGACCGGTCAGGGTGTCGTAGATGGGGACGCTGACGAAGCCGACGCAGGCGTTGGCGAAATCGACCTCCGCCCAGCGGGGGCTGTTCTTGCTCCAGATGGCGACGCGGTCGCCGCCCTTCAGGCCAAGGCTCAGCAGGCCGTTGGCCACATCACGCACGGCTTGGCCGTATTCGGCGTAGGTGCGGCTGCGCCACGAGGCACCATCATACCAGGTCTGGGCCTTCTGGTCTGCGTGCTTCGCGACGCTGTCCAGGAACAGCTTGCTGATCGTTGTCGTGTCCATTTCCTTCACCGGGTCCACCAAGACTTGCGCACTCATCATCACTCACCGATGCACCAGCACGGCGGCCACGCAAGAAAACCATGACGGCATGACCAAACGGGGGCGCAGCATGGCGACGGCCATGGAATGGAGCCCCTCCGAGCGCAGTCCGGGCCGCAATTACCACTTCATGGTGAGCGCCGTGGCGCCGCGGCCGATCGCTTGGGTGACGACGTTGCACGGCGACACGGTCAACCTTGCGCCCTTCAGTTGGTTCCAGTCAATCTGCGCGGATCCCCCGCTCATCATGTTGGCCTTCGCGGACCGCCACGGCGAACTGAAGGACACGTGCCGGAACATCTTGGAGACCAAGGAATTCGTCATCAATGCGGTGACGGAGCCGTTGGCGCCTCCGATGGTGGCCAGCAGCAGCGAGATGCCGGCCACGGTGTCCGAGGCGGAGGCCGGCGGCGTGGCGCTGTTGCCGAGCCGGGTGGTCGGACCGCCCCGGGTGGCCGCGAGCCCCTACCACTTGGAGTGCCGCTACGTCGAACACCACCGCTACGGGAACAAGGAGCCGACGACCGTGGTCATCGGGGAGGTCGTCCACATCCATGCCGACGACGCCGTCC
>JBFGSX010000285.1:0-2502 GCA_041566495.1 Thermoplasmatota archaeon | reverse complement strand
GGGCATCCGGGACATCGAACCCCATGCCATCGGGGTCCGGGCATTGCATGCCCCCGAGGGCGCCAGCGTGGATGCCACGGGCTACGTGGACGCCCTCGTGGCAGACGCCGCTGCGACGGGCGCCGAATTCCGCTTCAATGTCCAGGTCCAGGACATCGCCGACCCGCAGCGTATCCGCACTGACGGCAACGATGTGTCTGCGCGGGTCGTCGTCAACGCGGCGGGCTTGCACGCCGACCGCCTCGCCAAGCACCTGGCACCCGACTTGCGGGTCATTCCGTTCAGGGGCTACTATGCCCAACTGGCCACCGACCAACGCCATCTGGTGCGCAGCCACGTCTACGCAGCCCCCGATCCCCGGTTCCCGTTCCTGGGAGTGCACCTGAGTCGCCGGGTCGATGGCAGCGTCGCGGTGGGCCCTGGCGCCATGCTGGCCTTGGGGCGAGAGGCGTACAGGTTCTGGTCCATGCAGCCCCGCGACGTTGGGGGCATGCTGGGCTTCGGGGGGTTCTGGCACATGTGGGACAAGTCGTTCCGAGCCCAGGTCCGACAAGAGATCCGCAAAAGCCTCAGTCGCCGCGCCGTCGGCCGGGAAGCCCAGTCATTGATCCCCGACGTGGACCCTCGGCGACTCCAGCCGTTACAGGCGGGCAACCGTGCGCAACTGGTGGATCGTGACGGCCACCTCGTGGATGACATCCTCGTCAAGGAGACCCCCGATTCGGTGCACGTTCTGAATGCCGTCTCACCTGGATTGACCTGCAGTCTGCCCTTCGGGCGAGACTTGGCTATGCATGCTGTTGGGAAGTTGTGAGCAATCGGACGGGAACACGCGAGGCCTACGGCATCGTCGAAATCGCGCCGGTGGCGAATTTTCCTGCGACCAAGTAGCCGTTGACGTCATCGGTGTAGCCGGCGAAGCCGCAGTCCTGGTTGACCTCGAACATGTTGTAGCCCCAAGCAGGCCGGCTCGCGGTGCCGTTGGGGCGCTCGAGTTCGAAGGCTTGTAAGGTCGAGGAAACGTATGAAGTTGCGAACCGCCCGTTGGGGTTGTCCTGACTTTGCGTGTTCATGCTCAATTTGCCATCGATTTCGCCCGTGGTGCAACCGCTGTCGACTTCGAGGTAACCGAATTTGATGTGGCTGCCTGGGTCTGGGATGTCGATCTCTCCGCGCAGCGTGATGGTCGTGGCCGCAGTCACCTGGAAGCCCATGTCTTCGAAGAAGGTACGAAGGACCATCGTGTCAGTTGTGAGGAGGACTTCGTAGACGTAGTTCTGGACTTGTCCGGCTTCTTGGCCTTGGATGCCTACGAAGGCAAAGCTGCCGGATCCGTACTCGGTTTGGTTGAGGCTGAAGGATTCGCAGTGGACGCCCATGAGGTGGCCTGTGCCTGGGGCACTTTCGAAGGGCACCATGGTGGCGTTGGCGGGTAGTAGGCGGTTGGCGTCGGTGCTGACGGCCCATGCGGCGGAGGCAAGGATGCAGTCACTCAAGTCAACGGCTGGAAGGACCGGAGCGGCCGGCGTTACGTTGCCGGTTTCGTTGCCTGCTGGCACCGTGATGTTGCCCGTTTCGTTTTGCGTGGCTTCAGGCTCCTCCGGGGGCTCAACAGGGTCAACTTCCTGGGGCTCATCAGTGGGGGGAGCCGTGTAGATGGGAGTCACGGGGGCGTCGTCAACGGGTTCGGTGGGGGCCTCGGAGGCGCAGCCGCTGAGAAGCAGCATGGCGATGGCCGTGACGATGGCGAAGCGTCGCATGAGAAGCAGACCAGGTTTGCCACGCTATTTAGCCAGGCCCGTTGAGCGCGAAGCCATTCGTAGGCATCGAGCAGGCACCGCAGTCTTCGTTGCAGGTTGCCGCCGCCGGCCGTTGATCCAGGCATGTCGAGGGCATTTCCTGGCCACAAATTCGCGCCGACCTCCCAGAACACCTACGCTGCGGGCAGACCAGCAGCAGCATCCCGGCGCGGGTGCGCGTTGCCCACGGGGGCCTCGCATCGGCCATCGCCCGCGATGAACCTCCGCCGCGTTTTTCTACAAGGCCGAGTGGACCCAAGTCATGGCGATGATCCGCCCCTGCTCCACGGCCGCCGGTTTCATGGCGACGCCTGAGCAGCAGCGCCACGTGGACCTGGCGGGCCTCAAGGCGCGCCTCACGGCGGCGGGTTTCACCATCATGCTTGATGCGCGGGTGCTCTTGCTCGTCAAGAAGGGCACCGAGTCGACGATCTACAGCAATGGCAAGGTGTTGCTGAAGACCGCCGTCAAGGATGAAGCGGAAGCAGCGTACGAAGCGCTCGCTCCGCACTTAGAAGCGTCGTGGTAAACGACGCAAGCCCAACAGGCCCAACACGGCGACGATGCTCAGCACCGGCCCGGGCCCAGGAATGGCGCAAGTCGTGGTGGCGGTCTGACCGGCCCAATCGTCGTTGATTCCCACGACGTGGGTGAACTCCTGCACGGAGCCACTGGGTTGCCGGATGAGGATCTCGTCACCAGC
>JBFGSX010000284.1:0-2514 GCA_041566495.1 Thermoplasmatota archaeon | reverse complement strand
TTCGTTGGTCGCTACTCTGGCAGCTCCGCATTCATCCCGGCTTCCGTGGAAAGTGGCGGCGATCAATTCCAGCCGGCCATGGACGGTACCCAGGTCGTGTTCAAGCAGGCCACGGACATCGGACAACAAGTCGTGGCCGTCGACGTACCAAGCCAATCCCGCCTCCTCCTTGCCCCGCCCATCTCGGGCGTCGGCTACGCTTCCCCCGCCATCGGTGATGGTCGCATCGCCTGGGTCGAGCACGAAGGGGATGACAGCCGCATCCGGGTGGTGGATTCAGCCGGCAACGACGTTGGCACCTGGAGTGCCGACGATGCTCGCATGGTGGCCGTGGCGCTTGGCGATGACATGGTCGTGGCCTCTGTCATCGAACACGATTCGGGCCTCCGCACCCTTCGTGCCGCTTGCCTGCCAGACGGCGTCATGATCCCCGTGGGACGCGGCGACGGCGTCACCGTCCGCCCGGTCCCCACGTCCTGGGGCACGGTGGCGATGCTTCGTCAAGTGGGTGAGGATTTCTTCGTCTACGAACGGGAACTCCGCTGCACGGATGCTCCTGCGCAAGACCGGGGCGCCCCCGCGGCCTGGGCCTTGGTCCCCGTTCTGGTGGCTTTCGCCCTTATGCGCCGCCAGTAAGATCTGGACGGTTGGGGTCATCCAATTCGTACCAACGCACGTTGGTCGCCGTGTGGTACGCATCCCCTAGGTTCACCCAGCGCACCTGCGTCCCGGGTGGAATGACCACGTCCTTGGGCTCGAAGTACATGGAGCCCTGGGGATCTGATTGGTTGCCGTAGATGCGGACCTCGACCAAATCGCCGGGGACGCGGGGGGCCTCGGGGTCCACCAAGATGCTTCCCACCATCCATTGGTGCGGGTGGCAATGGTACAGGAAGTAGCCGATCGTCGAATCGCCGAAGTACCTCGTGTACGAGGCACCCTGGCGCAGGTACCCGGTATCGAAGTGGGGGTCATTGACGCTGCTGCCCCCATGGAAGTGGCCCAGTTTGCCCATGTCAATCTCAAAGACCCGCTCGTACGAACGGGTGGTGCCGGGGGGCGTGAAATCCACGGTCTGCTCCCAGCGGCCGATGGCTCCAAGGAAACTCCCGGCGGCCTGGTACCAGCCGTTTCCGATGGCTTCCATGGGTTCCCTGATCTCGCCGATGTCTGCCAAGGACTGGTGTGTGAAGCGCAATTCGACGTGGGCGCCAGAAATGGGGGCGTCGGCGGCATCCAAGAGGCGTACCCGGTGGATGTGGTCCCCGACGGGCAATGTGCCGTCTTCCCGGGTGGGGCTGACGGTGATGAAGACGTGATAATCCCCGATCCAGCCTTCGTCCACGTATTCCCCAGGTGGGTCAGGGCGATCGGCCGGGATGGTCTGCACCCCAAGCACGCCGGTGATCAAAATGGCGACCACGACGACGCCCGCCTCGATGCGCACGGAGCGCCTCGTGGCGCTATCTGCGCTGGCGGTCCATGCTCGGGCCGTCCAGCGGCCAATGGCGGCCCAGATGCGCCGGTGGTTGCCGAGGGCCAATGCCAGGGCAGCGATCATGAACGAGAGTTTGAAGGAGAGCACTTGGCCGTATGCCGATCGCCAAAGGTCATCCACGGCCTTGAGGCGGGAGATGGCCAACATGGCACCCGTCAACGCTAGCACCGCAACGGCGCCCAAGGCGAGTTTGGAGAAGCGGACCAACACCCTGTGGCGGACATCGGATCCGGCTTGGCGCCATAGGCCAGGTAGCGCGATGAGCCCCCCGGTCCATACCAACATGGCTGCCAGGTGGAGGGCTTGCCAAGCCCAGGCGCTGACAGAGCGAGCGCCGTGGCCGGCCAGGGGCCAGGCCGCCGTCGTGGCCACCAGGCCGATCCATGCCAGCCATTGTCTGCGGAACGCCAATCCCGCTGTCAGGAAACAGATGGCCGCCAATCGTGCCAGCATCGCTTGGTGGGTCAAGGTGGAAGAAGCAGGAAGTTGCAGGGTCTGGAGCCAGGTGCCGGCGCCTGCGAGGATGATGCCTGTGGTCGCCAGCGTCGGGCGGCGGGGGCCGCCTAGGACCTCTTGCTGCAGTCCTCCGGCGACCATGGCCAAACCGATGGCGGCCACGGCCGAGGCGATGGCCAGCATGGGTTGGGTGGCGGCCGGGTCGAAACCTTGGGGCTGCGAATCCCCCTCGAGGCACGCCCAGCATGGGACCCCGATGGTCAGGGGGACACTGCCCCGCTCACGGTGACCATCCAAGGCACTGCGCATGTCATACGAGACCGTGTAGATGCCGGGGATCAGGTTGCCTGCGTAGACCTTGACCGTGTATGGGTCGTCGGGGTCCACGAAGGCATCCCCGGCGTCTCGCCGCAACAACAGGTCGTCATAGATGCCGATGCTCGAGTCATCAAACGCCAGGGGTTCCGTGTACGTGATCGAGATGTATTCTGGAGGCTCTCGCAACCCGCTCAACTGAGCAGGATCCGTCGTGGTGGGGGACGCATGGGCTGCCACGTGCG
>JBFGSX010000283.1:0-2514 GCA_041566495.1 Thermoplasmatota archaeon | reverse complement strand
AGGAAGGGCAACGAGATGCCGACCGCGAGGCCGGCCTTGATGATATCGAAGGGCAAGAAGACGACAGAACCGACCACGATCGAGGTCATGATGGGGTAGCCGCCGACCAGGATGAGGCCGGTGACGCCGCAGATATGCAGCAGCGCCGTGGCCCCTAGAAAGAGCAGGAACAGGTTGAGGGCGCGATTGCCTTCTCCTCGCTGGCGGCGCAGGGCCCAGATGGTGACGAGGGTGGTCGCGGCGGTCAGGTAGAGCAAGACCCACAGGACGCTGCGGCCGACGCCCCAGTTCTGCAGGTCTCCGTCGTAGCTGCCTAGGCTCTCGCCTGCGGCCACGAAGCGGATGATGCTGACGATGCCCCAGGTGACGACGACGCCGAGGAGGCCGAGGACGCCGTACGCCCAGGGGGTGGGCATGAGGCGTCGGCGCCGGCTGACATACCACCCCACGAGCGCGGAGACCAGGACGTAGCCCAGAAGGTAGCCGCCAGTGGCGCCGATGAGGTGGTGGAAGCCACTGGAGCCGTCCGCGTAGACCGGTGCCCCGAGGCCGCCTGCGATGAGATAGATGGCCACGCTGAGGGCCGCCCAGCCAGGGCGCTGGTAGGCCCCCGCGACGAGGAGGCCCAATGGCATCATGCTGAACGGCACGGGGGTCCAGGGCAACGGGAACGAGATGGCCCCCATGAGCATGAGGAAGCCACCGAAGGCTGCGCTGATCCCCAATTGCAGGGGCCAACCCGTCACATGGACGGCGGGGCGGGCGGTCTCGGTCGCATGGCGTGCCATCAGAACTCCAGAAGTGGGGGTGGTTTAGGCGTTCGCCGGTGCCTCTTGGAGGGGGTCGAACGCTTCGGCGCTGACGGCCAGTACACGGCCTTCGACATCAAAGAAGCGGACATCGAAGGTCCCGTCAGGGCCCGTGGCGGTGGCGCCGCCGGCGTCGTCGCTGCGGACGGTCCAGGCGTGGAGTGCTTGCTTCAGGCCGGTGCCGATGCGCTTGAAGACCGCCTCTTTGGCGGCCCAGACGCAGGCGGCTCCGACGGGGTCGGCCGCGAGGTCCTTCTCGTCCGCGTTGAACGCCTCCTCGTGGAAGCCGCTGCCTCGCTCCTCGGTCGTCTCCAGATCGATGCCGATGGGGCCCTCTGCGACGGCGGCGATGGCCAAGCCGTCACGGTGGGTGATGGTGATGGTGCCGGGCATCTGTTCCCCTTGCACAAGCGCGAAGGGTGCGCCGCCGGCAGCGTTCTGCACGACGATGTCTTTGGGGGTGAGCCCGGGGGCCACCGCCATGATGGCGGCCTTGGCAGCCAGACGGCCGGCGCGCCATTCAGATGCGCGCTTCTCGACCTTGAATGCGGCTTGGATGTCGATCTCTTCTTCCGTGAACCACGTGGGGTCAGGGTCGGCTTCCTGGACGGTTACGGCGGCGAACACGATGTCGTCGAGCTCGGGGCGCTCGACGTCGGCCCAAGGGTTTGGTACCTCGTCGGCCAAAGTGGTCTGCACCTGGCCATTGTTGGTCGCTTCATCGGGTTCGTCCGGGAGGTCTGTCACCTCCATGGGATCAGGAGTGGTCTGTAATTCCGGACTGGGTCCGGTCTCGACCATTCCATAGCCACTCATGCGCAGGACGACGGTGCCATCGGGGAGGCAAGCCACCGCGTCGAAGCGGCGCAGTTCGTCCGTGCCCGTGTGGCGGCACCATAGGCGGATCTCGCCCGAGGCTGCGTCGTGGTGGAACAAGTCCACCACGTCGATCGCCGCGGGGAGGCTCATCTTGCCATCCACGTGCATGGTGCGCAATCCACAGAGTTGGAACAAGGCCTCCATGACCAGGGGTTGGACTTGGTACTCGGCGTCGCCAGCACTGAAGGCTGCCGCGTAGGGCATGGCGCCACTGCCGACCGCTTCATCGGCTTCCAAGGGTCCGGCGTAGCGCATGACCTGGAAGCTCGGGCCGTGGAAGAACGGCGGGTAGATCTGCTCCTTGGCCAATTCACGGGTGCAGGCAGGCACTTGGTCTGTCTGCAAGGCTTCGGGGGCACCGAAGGTGAGGGTGGCTTCGAAGTGGGTGCGGGGTTCGCCCCGTTCTTGGCCATCGGGTCCCACCATACGGGTGGTCATGTGGCAGGCGAAGACCGCTTCTTCGTCGGCGTCGCCGCTGATGCGTTCCACGTGGACGCGGGCGGTCACGGGGCGTTCCTTCAGTTGCTTGACGGGTACCGAGAACTTGGCGCCCTCGATCTTGATGCAGGCCCCAGCGGTCAGCAGGCTGGCTGCCTCCGCGAACGCTTCGAGCCCGAAGACGCCGGGCAGGTAGGGCACGCCGTCGATGGCGTGGTCCTTGGCGTATGGGTTGTGCGCCTGGTCCATCACGAGGGTGGCGGTGAGGTGGCGGTCATCGATGGCTTCGATGGCATCCAGCAGGCGGAATTGTTCAGGCGTTTCATCGAGGACGGTCTGGGTGCGGGCAGTGCGCTCGTCCCAGGCCTTGTCGACCACTTGGCCATCT
>JBFGSX010000282.1:0-2527 GCA_041566495.1 Thermoplasmatota archaeon | reverse complement strand
GTTCGCCACCGCCATCGCCGCCGTCACCGCCGACACGATGGCCAGCGAGGTCGGCTGCCTGGCCAAGCGCTGCCGCCGCATCATCCCCCCCTTCCCGTTCCAGGAGCCCGGCACCAACGGCGCCGTGAGCCTACGGGGCCAGGCGGCCGCCGCCCTGGGAGCGACCATCATCGCCGTGGCCAGCATCTGGCTCCTGGGCATCCCGATCGCGTTGGCCTGGGTCCCGGCCGTCGCTGGTTTTGCCGGCTGCCAGATCGATTCCATCCTCGGGGCCACCCTGGAGAAGGACGCCACCCAGGACCGGCCGCTGAGCAAGCAGGACGTCAATTTCCTGGCCAGCGCCGTGCCTGCCCTCATCGTCCTCGTGATTGGCTTCGTGCTGCAAATCAGCTAAGAACCGCGCCGGGTCTGAAGCCCTATGCGATGGGCCCTCGCCGTGGCATCCATGGTCTTGCTCGCCGGTTGTGCCAACGTGGAGCCTGCTCCTGAACCCCAATTTGCGGCTTTGTCTGGCACCGTCATCGGGCCGTCCGGGCCGATCGAAGGCGCCATCGTCACCCTCGTGGACTTGGGGTTCCGTGACGTCACGGACGCATCCGGTGCGTTCGCGTTCGAACAGATTCCCCTGGGTCGCGCTTGCGATGTCCGCGTCGCGGCACCGGGGCACGTGACCAAAGAGGTCGCGAGCCCGTGCCGCACGGAGCTCACCATCCGCTTGGCTGTGGTGGCCGCACCGGCCCCCGCACCCGAAGTGCCTGCGTCCGAGACGCCGCCCCCGGTCACCATTCCCCGCTATGCCCTCACGGGCAGCATCGTGGACGACGTGAGCGGTACGCCCTTGGCAGGGGCTACGTGGCGCCTCCGCGCCAACACCACCGTCGCAAGCGGGGCCACCCCCAATGGTCTGTTCAAGACCGACCTGCCGGCGGGCAAATACACCCTCGAGGCCGGCGCTCCATGCCGCGCCAGCCTCCAGCTCAACCTGACCATCGAATCCGACCTGGAGGTCGAAGTGCGCCTCGTCAGCACCGAGGCCGGGGGTACGAGTCCGCCCGTCGCCCAATCCACGCCCGGCCCTTCCCCTGGGGTCGCGACCGCTTGGTGGTCTCCGGTCGGGGGCGCCACGGGTTACCAAGTGGATGACGGGAAGGTCCACGACGTGGGCGGCGCCCGCGCCTGGGGGGACCACACCCCGTCCACGGTGCGCGTCCGTGCCCTGGACGCTTGTGGTCTGCCAGGTCCCTGGAGTGACACGGTCACGATGACGCCCATGGCAGGCACGGCGATTCCGAGCTTGGCGACGCAGGTCTCGGCGAACCGCCAGGTCACGGAACGCTCCTACCCCGTCTACGACGGCGACGGTCAACCCGTCGGACACCAAGCGTGGCGCGTCGTCACCGGCACCGGCAACTGCTGCGAGAACTACGTGGCCACCACCAAGCAAGGCTGGGTACTGGACTTCGGCGGCAGCTCGCTTTACTTGTCCAAGGACGAAGGCCAGACCTGGTCCCGCATCACGCCTCATGGTTTCCAGATCTGCGGTGAGGGGGCGGTCGTCCCCGGGCCTGGCGGCGACATCTATGCCATGAATTGGGAGATGTGTCTCGGGGCGGGCAACGACGGCATCTGGGCCCTCAAGTATGTCGCCGCCGACGACAAGTGGATCGAAGGCTCGGGCCTGGTCCACGCGCCGTTCTTCGACCGACCCTGGATGAGCGTCCTCGCAGGCCCACACCTCGACGGCGCCGGCCAAATGAGTCCGGTGCGCAGCTACATCTTCACCAACTTCAACGACGCTCTGTATGGCCAAGGTCACGTGGTGAGCGGCGACGGCGTCAACTACCTCCTGCAACCCCCGATCGTTGACTCTTTCGTGGCGCTCGAGCAAGACTTGCCGGGACGCCTTGCGCCCGACCCCGATGCGGATTGGACGCAGCCCATTGTGCAGAGCTCCGCCCGGCAATTGGATGCGGGCCTGGGCGTCATGGAGACCAGCCTGATGTACTGCCAATTGCTGGACACAGAAGACGGCCGGAAATGCAGCCCCCACCGTTTCCCGATCGAGAACATGCAACGGGACAGCGGCGGCCGCCTGCACGCGGTCACCTTCAACGCCCGGACCTTCACGTACAGTTGGAGCGATGACGTCGGCCGCACATGGCAAGACTCCCGCCACCCGCTGCCGCCGGGCGTCAATGGCATCTTGGAATGGGACCTCAAAGTCAGCCACGCCCTCGATCGGGCCGTCGTCGCCATCCACGGGGCCGTCGGCGGGGCCGCCCAGGACTACGCGGTCATCCTGCGGGACATCCGAACCACTCCGGAGATCGACAAGGTCATGCAGATCGGTGGCGGGGGTGGCACCGCTGGAAGTGGCGTCGCCGCGGATGTCCGCTACGACTTCATGACCACGGGATTCCTCCCGGACGGCCGCGTCGTCCTGAGCTTCACCGATGGGGAGTTCCATCCTCCCGCCGTGGCCATCGAACTGAAATGAGACGGCCTCTTGGCGCCCGTCCATGGATGC
>JBFGSX010000281.1:0-2529 GCA_041566495.1 Thermoplasmatota archaeon | reverse complement strand
GCGAAGTTGCTACCCGCCACGAGTTTGGGGTCAGGGCCCCGGTGGACGCCACTGCGTTCCTTGACGATGCGTACGAAGGGCTCGTCATGGTAGGCGGCGCGGTAGGCTTGCCAGAGGCTCCGTTCGTCTGGGGCATCGGTCAGGATATGGCAGGTCGCCAGCACACCCCGCACGAGTTCAGCCGAGTGGACGGAGACATCGGGGGTGACTCCGCATGTTTGTTGGACTTCCGCGGCGTGACGGTGCCCGGTGGGGGCATAGAGTCGGAGGCTGCGGCTGCGGTGTGGGTGCATGCCGGCATCATTGGCTTCGACGCCAGCGGCGCTGGAGCCGATCTTGGCATCGACGATGACGCGTGCATCTTGGAGCATGCCGGCACGAGCGAGTGGCAGCAAGGCGAGGTTCATGGCCGTGGCCACACACCCCACCCCGCTGACCAGGTCACTCTGGCGGATGGCCTCCCGG
Organism: Thermoplasmatota archaeon; assembly: GCA_041566495.1. Lineage (GTDB taxonomy): Archaea > Thermoplasmatota > E2 > JACPAO01 > JAHFTW01 > JBFGSX01. The sequence goes on along the minus strand of JBFGSX010000281.1, from coordinate 2,064 downwards.
TTGGCTTCGGGAAGACCATAGGTGGCCGGGAGCAAGTGGGGCTGAGGGTGAAGGACGCCGTACCAGTCTTGGTAGGTCTGGGCGTCGGGGAGGCGGAAATCGGCGCTAAGGTCGATGACCCGGGTGCCTTGGTCTCGCAGGGCGGCCACGGCGTTGGCGCTGTGCTGGTGAGGCAGGCATGTGAAGACCAGGTCGGCATCAGGAAGGGCGTCCCGGGCAGAGAAGCGCAGGTCAGTGAAGCCCCTCAGGTTGGCGTGGGCGCGGTGCAATGGTTGGCCTTCGTATTGGCCACTGGTGGCGCCCACGACGTCGGCGTTGGGGTGTTGCAGCAGCAGCCGTAGCAGTTCGCCTCCAGTGAATCCGGAACCACCGACGATGCCGACACTCGTGGTGTCCTGGATGGTGACGGTCGCTTGGCTGTTCATGGACGCCCTCGTCCCATGCCACCGTTACGGAACCACGGATCGTCGTCGTTCATCGGCGGGCACACTCCTGGGCGAATCGGATGATCCGTGCGGGGATGTCGACCCCCGTGGGTGCGATGGTGTTGCGGAACTCGAGGTTGTGGTTGACCTCATGGACCAGCCAACCCTCAGGGCCTTGCAGGAGGTCCATGGCCAGGACGCCCCCACCCATGGCTTGGGCGGCTCGCAGACAGATGTCTTCCAGTTCGGGGTCGATGGGTTGGTTCTCGGTGATGGCGCCCCGAGCGGTGTTGGTAGGCCAGTGGGGGCTGACCCGGCGGATGGCTGCGATGACCTCGTCGCCGACGACCACGGCGCGGACATCACTGTGGCGGCCTTCATGGAAGGTCTCCACGAAGTGTTGCAGGTAGTAGATGTGCTGGATGGGGTTGGGGAGCATCTCTCGGTGTTCGAGGATCTGCCGGGCCTCATCCCGGTCCCGGACGCGGCTCACCAGGCGGGCCCAGGAGCCATTGACGGGCTTGATGACGGCTGGGTAGCCGAGCTCGTCGAGGGCCTCCAAGGCGGTCTCTGGGTCGAAGGCGATGCGGCTCTCTGGCGTGGCGACCCGGGCCTGACGGAGGCGGAGACTGGTCTCTGCCTTGTCCATGCACGCGACGATGGTGCCTGGTTGGTTGACGGCGGGGCGGTCCCAGGCAGAGACCGCTCGGCTGACCATCAGGGCTCGGGTGGAGCTGAGACTGCGCACCAAGACCGCGTCTCCGTCGACGCCCCCATCGAGGGTGAGTTTGAGTTTCTGGTCGTGCTGTGGCAATACCTGGATGCCGAGGCGGTCCGCTGCGTCAAGGAGCAGTTTTTCCTCTTCGCGCATGCGGCCATAGACGAGGCCGACAGAGGGCATTCAAGCCCTCGCAGCGGCGGCGCCGAGTCGGTTCCGGGGAGGCGACAGCACGGTCTCCATCTATTCGCCCCAGTCCTCTTCGATCTCCGGTGCCAGTTGGAGGGTCAGGGGAGCAAGGCTCGTGACCTCCAGTTCGGCACCGCAGTCCGAGCAGTCGATGATCTCGCCGGTGAAGCGGGGTTGGGCTTGGATGTCGCCTGCGCATTCGGTGCAGGCGATGAGGGTCATGGTCTCCATGTGGGGGTCTCCTGCGACATCCGCGGCGTTGGCTACGGAATGCGTCGCTAGCCGTCCGAAAAACGTGGGCTACTTAGGGTTATCCGTGGTGGGGCGTGCGGTAAACGTGGCTGTGGCTGCTCTGAGCCACTGTAAACGTAGGCGTGGCTACGCTTAGCGTGGCATCTCTGGGGGGCATCGTTCCACTGGTTCTAGCACGACCCCATGCCCGGGGCGACCGCATGACCGCTTGTGCACCCGGCGCTCAAAGGCACACTCGCCTTCCTGGTCTTCTTCACGGCCGTCGTCGCCTTCACCTTCACCTCCACCCTGGTGCACGAAGTCGGCCACGCCAGCGCCTGGGGTGACGCCCCTAAGATCCGCTTCTACGAGGACCGCGACGCCGCCGCCCAAGGCATCAGCCACGAAGTCCACCGTGAGATCGGGGGTCGCCACTACCGGGTCATGGAAGTGGACGAGACCACCATCGCCCTCTACCCCAAGAACATCCTCGCCGCCGGG
>JBFGSX010000280.1:0-2541 GCA_041566495.1 Thermoplasmatota archaeon | reverse complement strand
CCCTTCACTCCCCGCGACATGACGGACGAGGAGAAGGCCAAGGGCGAGTTCAAGATCCAACAAGTGGACGTGGACCGCGTGCAAGAGTTCCGCAAGTGCATCGAGTGCTTCCTCTGCCAGAACGTCTGCCACGTCCTGCGCACCCACGAGAAACACGACGAGTTCCAAGGACCCCGTTTCATGGTGCGCTACGCCAGTCTCGAGATGCACCCCGCCGATGAAGCGGACCGCCTCGACGACATCTGGAAGGAAGGCGGCATCGGCATGTGCAACATCACCAAGTGCTGCACCGAGGTCTGCCCCGAGCACATCACCATCACGGACAATGCCATCATCCCGATGAAGGAGCGTGTCGTCACCGAGCGCTTCGACCCGGTCATCTGGCTGGTCCGCAAGCTCACCGGTTACAAGCGCGACAAGAAGGCCCGCCGCCGCAAGGAGACGGGTCTGCCTGCGCTGCCGATGAGCAAGTAAGCACGGCGTCGAACGGCACATCCATGCATCCCCTAGCGGATGCCAGGAGCGTGCTGTCATAGTCACACTGGCCGGCGTGAGCCGACCGCCGGCGGGACCCGATCCCGGCGCCGGTCACGGTTGGTCCTTCCAGTCTGGCGGCCAAAAACATCAAGAGCAAGAGCAACGGGTGCTTGTGCATGAAGCAATTCTTGCTTGTCCTACTCCTGCTCTCCGCCGCCCTCTCTGGGTGCACCGACGATGACGACAGCCACGGCGACGGCTGCGAAGACGCCGCCGACCACGACGCCTGCCACGCCGAGATGGAAGGCGGCGGTTCCGGTGGCATGGGTGGCGGAGGCAGTGGCTCCGGTAGCTCCGGTGGTTCCGGCAACGCCGGCGGCAACGACACCGGCGTCGAAGAGCCCCGTCAGGTGGTCCAGGTCACCATCAGCTGGAACGGTGCCTACCAGGTCAACGGCGCCTACGACCAGTCCACCCTCACCGTCCCCGCCAACAGCACCGTCGAACTGACGTTCATCAACAACGACCCTGCCTTCGGCCACGACTTCGTCGTCGAAGACATCGAGGGCGCGGCCACCGCCGTGCTCGGCGCAAGTGGCGGCCAGGAGACCATCACCTTCGACGTCGGCGCCCCGGCCGACCTGAAGTTCTACTGCTCCGTTCCAGGCCACCGCAACGGCGGCATGGAAGGCGACTTCATTGTCGAATAGTCCAGCGCTCATCATCCTGGCCCTCGCCGCGGGGCTCTCAGGCTGCGCGGACGTCCAAGGCCCGGAACTCCCGGCGTTCGCCGTGGGTGACGATCGCCTCACGGTCACGCAAGCTAGCCCACTCTCCTGGAGTGCGTTGACCGTCGATAGCGTCGGCGAGTGCAATGTCGAATTGCACAGCAGCGGGGACGTTCACCGCCGCCCTCTGCACACCAGCGCCTTCGACGTCGATGCCCAGGTCCAACTCGGCGATGCCCTCGTGGTCATCGAACGCCACCACGGCTGCCGCATCATCATCCAACACGACGGTGAGCACGTCTTCGCCTGGCAGTTCACCGATGCCTGAGGCTCATTCCAACGCGTCCCGGAACGCCTCGTAATCAGCGGCCGTATCGAACTCGATGGGATTCGCCTTCAAGCCGCACTTCCCACAGACGTAGTCGTTGAGATTGTCCGTCTCGGGCACGACCCCGTCTGCGAAGCCGGGCATATCCAGGTCGCGAGATCCACAGCGTGGGCAAGCACGGATGACCATGCCCCGAGATACGTGCGGGAGTCCTTGAAGCCGCCGGCCCCAGGAACCGCTTCTGGTCCGGCGGGCCCGTCTGGTCCGAAGGGGATGACTAACAAGCAAGACCACCGAATACCGTCTGTGAAGATCCTGGTCACCGGCGCGACCGGCTACGTTGGAGGCCGACTCGTACCCCGATTGCTCGAGGCAGGCCACACCGTGCACGTCCTCGTGCGTGACGCCAATCGGGTGCAAGGCCGTCCATGGTCCCATGGCGTCACCATCCACGAAGGGGACCTGCTGGACGAAACCAGCCTGGAAGGCCTGCCCGCTTTCGACGTCGCCTACTACCTGGTGCACGCCATGGGGGCAGGCGGCGACTTCGAGAGCGCCGAGACCAGCGCCGCCAACGCCTTCGTCCAGAAGATCCGCACCAAGCACTGCATCTACCTTGGAGGCTTGCAGCCGGCGGGGGAAGCCAAGGCCCACCTACGCAGCCGCGCCCACACCGGCAAGATCCTTTCCCAACTCCCCATCACTGAGTTCCGGGCCGGTCCGATCATCGGCAGCGGCTCGGCCAGCTTCGAAATGGTGCGCTACCTCACCGAGCGTCTCCCCATGATGGTCACCCCGAAATGGGTGCAACGGAAGGTCCGCCCCATCGCCATCCGGGACGTCCTATCGTACCTAGAAGCCGCCGCCAAGGCCGGACCACAAGGCATCATCGACATCGGCAGCGACGTGCTCACCTTCGCCCAGATGATGCAAGGCTACGCCGAAGTGCGTGGCCTGCGCCGCCGGGTCCTGGTCCCCACGCCCGTCCTGACCCCCGGGCTCGCCGCT
>JBFGSX010000279.1:0-2550 GCA_041566495.1 Thermoplasmatota archaeon | reverse complement strand
GTGGATGTCCATGCCGTAGACGTTCTTGGCCAGGTAGTGGGTCAAGAACGGACTGAGGGGAGCCAGGAGCATGAGGACGCGGCGGACGACCTCACTGAGGGTCCAACACGCGGCGGGGTCCTTGTCGTAGGCGCGCCCCTTGACCATTTCGAGGTAGTGGGGCGCAAAGACGTTCCAGACGAAGGAGCGTATCTTGTTGGCGGGCCCGAAGAAGTCGATGTCACCGTAGCCGGCGACCGCTTCCTTGGTGACCGCATCCAGTTCGCCCAGGATCCATTCGTCGGCGGCCGCCAGGACCTCGGGGCGCTCGGCGGGGGCTTCGAACTGGCTCACGAACTTGGCGACGTTGGCCAGTTTCTGCAGGAACTTGCCGGTGCCTTGGATCTTCTGTTCGTCGATGCGGAAGTCATCGCCGATGGTGCACTCGCCGGCGATCCAGAGGCGGAAGGCGTCGCTGCCATACTTGTCCAAGATGGTGTCCGGGTCGATGACGTTGCCGACGGACTTGCTCATCTTGCGGCCGTTCTTGTCCATGCCCATGCCGTGGATCCAAGCGTTGTCGAACGGCTTCTCGCCGTTGTAGAGGTACGACTTGAGGGCGGTGTAGTAGAGCCAGGTGCGCACGATGTCACGACCCTGCGGTCGGATGCTGCAGGTGTGGTCGGCGAACCAGGGCTGGTCGCGGAAGGGGTGCAGCACGAAGCGGTTGCTGACGGAGGAATCCATCCACGTGTCGAACACCTTCTGCTCGCCGACGACCTTCCAGTCGGGGTGGGCGGCGAGGAACTCGTCCAGGGTGCCGACCGCTTCACGGGTGTCGCGCTTGACGACCCGGCTGCCGGCCGGGGGCTGGTCGGCCCAGGGCTGGAAGTAGGTGGGTTCGTCAAGGCTCCAGGACGGGACGACGACGTAGGGCTGTTCGTTGCCTTCGGCGTCGGCGATGAGCCAGAGGGGGATCTCGGTGTGGTACCAGCGGCGGCGACTGATGGGCCAGTCGATGCTGACGGTGTCGATCCAATCGAGGAGGAGTTGGCGGTGCTTGGCGGGGACGAAGTTCATCTCGTTGGCGACGCGGCGCAGGTCGTCGGTGACGTGGGTCTGCTTGACGTACCACTCGTTGAGGCTGATGATCTCCACGGCGGCCTTGCTGCGTTCCGAGATGGGGAACTTCTGTTGGATCTTGGTGAACTCGGGGAGTTTGCCGTCCGCTTCCAGGTCTTCGATGATGGCCTTGCGGGCGTCCTCGACGAGCAGGCCAGCGTACTTGCCGGCGACCTCGGTCATGCGACCGTCCATGCCGATGGCGGCGATGGGTTGCAGTTCCAGTTCACGGAACAAGGCGACGTCCGCTTGGTCACCGTAGCTGCACACCATCATGATGCCGCTGCCAAAGTCTGTCTTGACGTGGCTGTGGGCCACGATGGGCACTTCGTTGCTGAGACCCGTGGGGGTGTCGCAGGCGTGGGCGTCGTCCTTTGGGGTACGCTTGCTGAACCCGGGAGCTGGCCCCATGCTGCGGTCGATGGGCAGGACGGCGGTCTTGCCGATGAGGTGCTTGGTCTCCTCGTTGTCCGGGTGGACGAGCACTTGGCGGCATGCGGCGATGAGTTCGGGGCGGGTCGTGGAGATGGTGATCTCCTCGCCGGTCTCCTTGATGGTCCAGGTGACGTGGTTGAACCGAGTCTTGCGCTCCTCGTAGAACACTTCGGCGTCTGCGATGGTGGTGCCGAGCTTGGGGTCGTACGTGTTGGGGCGCAGGTCCTCGACGATGAGGCCGTTCTCGAAGAGGTTGAGGAAGTGGGCTTGGGAGTAGGCGCGGTAGGCGGGGGAGTCGGTCTCGTAGCCGTTGTCGAAGTCGCAGCTGAGGCCGATGCGGCGGCCGATGCGCTTCATGTCGTCACTGAAGACGCCGATCTCTTCCCGGCAGGCGTCGTTGAACATCCGGCGGCCATCGACGGCGCCATGGTCCATGGCCCAGATGCGCATCGGTTTCTTGAATTTCTTCTCCACCGTGAATTCGATGTTGATGCCGTTGCGGTCTGTGCCCCAGGGGAACAGGACATCGTGGCCGGCCATGCGCTTGGAACGGGCGATCATGTCGATGAGACTGTAGCCTGCCACGGCACCGATGTGCCAGCGGCCACTGGGGTATGGCGGGGGCGTGTCGATGCTCCAGACGGGCTTGCTGCCATCGCCGATGAATGGGAGGGCCTCCAGCTCTTGAGACACCCGTTGCTCCAGTTCGACGTTCCAACGCTCCAATTCCATGCCTGTTTGCGCCGACGCCGCCCCTCTTGAAAGGCCTTGGGAGCCCCCAGAGGGCGAGTCGGCGCCCGCATGATTTAAGTGCCGGCAGACTCCCCTACCATTGAAGCCCATGCGTGTGAACTCTATTCTGGCCATGCTCCTGCTGTCCGCCCTCGCCCTTTCCGGCTGTCTCGGTTTCGGCGACGAACCCGCTGACGAGAACCACGGCGACGACTGCGACGAGGCCGAAGACCACGACGCGTGCCACGCCAACCTCGACGGCAACGTGACAGTCGACCCTGG
>JBFGSX010000278.1:0-2565 GCA_041566495.1 Thermoplasmatota archaeon | reverse complement strand
GATCCGCAGTGCCACCGGTGGCCGCGCCATCTGGAGCACGGAGAACCTCGGCTTCGAGACCCTCGACATGGGTCTCCAGTCCAAGGTCGTCCGCGAGGTCCGCGAGCGCAAGGGCATGAAGCCCGAGCCATACGACCCCAGCTACTACGCTGAGTAAGCGTAGCGCACGACGCGAAGTGGCTCGGAAGCGCGCTACGCGCGCGTACCATCCGGTCGTGCTTGCACGGCCGGACGGGCCCAGCTACTACGCTGAGTAAGCCCGCATAGCGGCCCCACTGGCCCTTTGCGCACTCGGGCTACGTGCCTACCTCTTCCCTTTCCCCTCCCTTTTGTTCGTTTGGACGACCCGCTTCGCTCGGAGTCCCCTCCCCTTTTTGTTCGCGGGGCAGGACCGCTTCGCTCGGAGTCACCACTCTGGGCCTCGGTTGCGCGGAGATCGCCTGCGGACCCATCTTGCCGTTCGTGACACCACGACGGTCCACGTTGCTGAAGTACTCCCATGGGACTCGTGCCGCTGTTGCGAGACGGCATCCACTTCGTCATGAGCCAGCCCCACGAGCGGGCCCACCTGGCACCCCTGCAACGCCGCCTGCAAGACCTGCGGGCCGGCGACGCGGCCCATGCAAAAGTCGTCGTCTCGGCCACCTCGCGGCCGCCGGTCAAAGATGCCTGGGACGTGCAGATCTTCCACGGCCTCGGCGACAAGGGCTACACCCTCAACCCCATCTTCTTGCAGACCGGTCGATTCCCTCGCCTCCGCACCGCCCTCAACATGGCGCTGCGGACCTTCCACCTCCCGGCGCCCTTCCTGCGGCCTCCTCAGCACCCCGGGCAACGACCCAGCCGCTACCAACAGGTCAACGCCTACGGGCCCCGCTTCCGGGACGCCCTTGAGACCATGCTGAGCGACGTGGAGGTCTCCTGCCATGGCCACGTCGCCCTGAACGAACTGGGAGCCGTCGAACCGGACCCTGACGGCCCCATCCTTTGGCTCCCCACCTGGGACAACCGGCGCTTCCTCGGAGGCCCTGCCCAAAGCAGTCTTGCCCCCTTCGCCCATGAAGTGGCCCTGACAAGCCGGCATGTGCCCTTCCGCGTCAAGTACCACCCCCTCACGTTGGCCCACAAGCAAGACGCCGACGCCCGCGCCGAACTCGAGCGGGCCCCCGGCGTGGACGTCGTCTCCGCCGAGAAGGACCCCTACAGCCTCCTGCGCGGCATCCGAGGCGTCGTCACCGACACCAGCAGCATCGGCTTCGAAGCGTACTGCCTTGGGCTCCCCGTCGCCCTGGCCCGGCCCACGGACTTCCGCTACAAGGGACTTCACCAGGAACTCGCCGTCCGCGTCCCTGTGATGAGCAGCGGAAAACCAGACCTGCTCAGCTGGGCCGAGCAACCCCCCGCGGAACGGGATCAGGCCTGGATCGACGACATGCTCTTCCGCCCTGCCTCGACCCGCAACGATGAATTCGCCGCCGAATTGCGCGCGCGGGTCTAACCGAAACGGTCAGGTTGGCCCGCACCCCATCGCCTGCCGTGGCCATCGAGGCGACCCTAGCCATCCTCATGCTCCTTGGCGCCTCTTGGAGCGACATCCTGACCCGGCGAGTGCGCAACCAATACTGGTTCCCGTTCATCATCGTCGCTGCCATCCTGTGGCTTGACCGCTTCCAGGACGGCATCCCCTTCGATCTGATCTTGGGCGCCACGGTCCTGACGGTCATCGTCTACGCCATGTGGTACTTCGGCACCTTCGGAGGCGCCGACGCCAAAGGCATGATGCTGCTGGCCTGGCTTTGGCCTGGCGCGCCGGATCTGTTGGCCGCCCGCACCATCCCGACCCTCGATGTCCTCGTCAATGCATCCCTAGCGGCCCTCGCGTTCCCCGTCGTCTTCGTGATCTGGAACGCCATCCGGGGGGACATCGCGTTCCCCGCGATGCTCCTCGGGACCCGCATGGAGCGTCACAAGGCGGAGCGGCGATTCGTTTGGCCCATGCAGCGCATCGTCGACACCTCTGAAGGCCCGGTGACGAAATGGCGCTTCTGGCAACGCCCCGCCGAGAGCCTAGACGCCACGTACGGCCGCCTCCGGGTCGCTGGGGTGGACACCGTCTGGGTCACCCCGAAGATCCCTTTCATGATCCCCTTGACCGCCGGGGCGGTGGTCACTTGGCTGGTCGGAAACGTGGTCCTTTGGGGCCTCCTCGGTCCCTGAGGCCCAGAAGGGAAGAGAAGAAAGAATATACAAGCAGGATGCAGGTGGCAGAATGTGGCTTCTCGGCTGACAACGGGATTGGCGGGGCTCGATGCCCAGCTAGGAGGCGGGGTGCCTCCCGGCACGGTCCACGTGCTCGTCTCCGAACCGATGAACGCCCAGGAATTGTTCACCTACCATTTTGCAGCGGCTGAAGGGCCCTGTCTGTTCCTCACCACGGAGGTCGAACCGGCGGAGATCGAGGGTGGTCTGGACCCGGGCCCACCACACGTCGTGCCGATCGAAGATCTCGGCCCACTCCTCGCGACTGCGAGCAGCCAGCACCTCGTCCATCAGCGCCACGAGGTC
>JBFGSX010000277.1:0-2605 GCA_041566495.1 Thermoplasmatota archaeon | reverse complement strand
CCGGGAGCAATCCGGTGAGACCTCCGGCATCAAGCGCCTGCGCTGCTTCACCATGCCCGACATGCACACCCTGGTGGCTGACATCGACCAGGCCCGTGACGAGTTCGGCCGCCAGTTCATGACCAGCAAGCGCTGGATGGACGGCCTCGAGGTCCCCTTCAACACCGCCATCCGCTTCGTGCGCGGCTTCTACGAACAGAACAAGGAATTCGCCGCGGGCCTGGCCAAGATGGTCGGCGGCCCAGTGCTCGTCGAGATGTGGGAAGACCAGAGCTTCTACTTCGTCACCAAGTTCGAGTTCAATGTCAACGACACCAGTGGCAAAGCGTTCGCCCTCTCCACGGTGCAGATCGACACCCAGAACCCGGAGCACTTCGGCATCACCTACGCCGGAGAAGACGGCAAGGAACACACCCCGCTGTTGCTGCACACCAGTGTCAGTGGCGCCATCGACCGCAACGTCGCCGCCATCCTCGAATCCGAGGCCATGAAGCGCGATCGCGGCGAGAAGCCCTCTCTGCCGTTCTGGCTCAGCCCCACGCAAGTGCGCTTCCTGCCGGTCAGTGACGAATACACCGACGCTGCACTGGAACTCGCCGCAGCCATCAATGAGATGGGTGGCCGCGCCGACGTCGACGATGCCTCGGCGGGCATCGGTAAGAAGATCCGCAACGCCGAGAAGGAATGGATCCCCATCATCGCAGTGGTCGGTGAGAAGGAAGTGGAGAGCAACATCTACAACCTCCGCCTGCGCAAAGGGGACTACCTGGAACGCGCTGGCATCACCCTCGACACGGACGATGGCCAGAGCCTCGGCAACTACGCTTGCCCCTGGTCGACGCTCATCCAACTCGTCGAAGCCAACATCGGCGACGAACCCCGTGCCCCACTGCCGCTGCCGGTCCGCCTGACCGAGCGCCCCATCTTCCGCGGCTGAACCCCCAAAGTTCTACCTGGAGCCCTCCTGGCACCTGCCATGGAGCTGGATCCTAGTCGCGCGGACAAGGAAGCAGTACTGCACGAAGCCGCACGACAGATCCTGGATTGGCTCGATGATGTGCCGGCCGGTCCCGTGGTCCCCGCAGGGGCCGCAGAGGCTAGCCAGCTGCGTTGGGAGCCTCCTGCCAAGGGGCGCCCGGTCCCAGAGGCCATCAGGGACATCCTTGCCAACGTGGTCCCCCGGTCCTTCAACGTCTTGCACCCTGGCTTCATGGCTTACGTCCCCAACACGGGGTTGTGGGTCACTGCGGTGGCCGACCTGATGGCGGATGCACTGGACCGCTACCCCACGGTACGCGCGGCGGGAGCTGGTCCGGCGCGGGTGGAAGACGAAGTGCTGCGCTGGTTCTGTGAATGGATCGGCTACCCGGCTGGCGCTGGAGGCGTCTTGACCAGTGGTGGCAGCATGGCCAACCTCTCCGCTTTCGTGACCGCTCGGGTCGCCAACGGGGAAGGTGATCTTCGACGGTTGCGCTGGTATTGCTCCGACCAGACCCACCACTCCAATCACAAAGCCGCCCGCATCGCCGGGCTCTCTGACCACGCATGTGTGGTCATCCCGTCCGACCGCAGTGGCCGCATCGACCTGGTGGCGTTGCAGGCCGCCATCGCATCCGATGTGGCGGCGGGCCACGCGCCCTTCCTGATCCTCGCCAACGCAGGCACCACTGACACGGGTGCAGTGGACGACATGACGGCCCTGGCCAAGATCGCGCACGACCAACGCGTGTGGTTGCACGGAGACGCCGCGTACGGAGGCTTCTTCGTGCTGACCCCGCAAGGCAAACAGACCTTGCAAGGGCTGGAAGCATGCGACTCCGTGACCCTCGATCCCCACAAGGGGCTGGGGTTGCCGTTCGGCACAGGGGCCTTGGTGGTCCGCGACATGAGTGCGTTGCATGATGCCCACGCGTACCGGGGCCCCTACATGCCTGACTCAGGCGACAGTCACGATGCCTGCGATCTGGGCCCCGAACTGAGTCGGTCCTGGCGAGGCCTGCGGGTCTGGCTGCCCGTCATGATCCACGGCCTAGATGCGCTACGCGAACACCTGGAGAGGAGCCTTAGCATGGCCCAGGAGACCGCCCGGCGCCTTGCAGCCATCGACGGCATCGTGGTCCGGGAGACGCCCGCATTGTCGGCCTTCGCCTTCCGCCGAGACGGCGAAGACCTAGAAGCCCTGAACGCCCGTCTGCTGGAGGCCATCAACCAGGGCGGCAAGGTGTTCCTGTCCGCCACCCGCCTCTCTGATGGCCCGTGGCTCCGCGTCTGCATCCTGAACGCCAAGACAGGCCCAGAGCAGCTGGACGCGCTCGTCGACGCGGTCGAGGACGCCGTCGCATCGTGACGGGACGGGGGGAAAACGGCCCACCGCTCCGGCCCCTACTCCTTTTGTCCTGGACCCCGTTGTCCTGACGTGGACGCCGTCGACCTCGCACCGGGCCCAGCCCCGCAATTGCCTATCGAGGTGTTCGCCAAGCGCCGGGAACGGGTCGCCGCCGAACTGGAAGACGGTGACGTCCTGGTGGTCGCTACCCATCCGGAGACGACGTACTCCAACGATGTCCACCACCCTTTCCGACCCCACAGCGACTTCTGGTACCTG
>JBFGSX010000276.1:0-2605 GCA_041566495.1 Thermoplasmatota archaeon | reverse complement strand
TGACCGGCCCCAACCAGCGGTCCAAGTCCTCGCGGACACGGACAAGTTCCATGGCCGCGTCCTTGACGTCGGTTGTGGCACCGGCCAGAACGCCATGTTGCTGGCCCAGCAAGGACACGACGTGACCGCCATCGACTTCGTTCCTCGCGCCGTCGAACAAGCCCACGCAGCTGCCACGGCAGCCGACCTCCACGTCCACTGGCTCGTGGGGGACGCACTGCACCTCACGGACCATGTCCATGGACAATTCGACACCATCCTGGACTCCGGAGTGTTCCATGTGTTTGGGGATGAGGACCGGGCCCGCTACGTCAAGCAACTGAAGACGGTCACCGCCCCAGGCGGCATCGTCCACGTCATCGTATTCAGTGACAAGGAAGGGGGCGAAGACGGGCCCCGCCGCGTCAGCCGCGACGAACTCATCCACGCCTTCGCAGATGGCTGGGACATGGTCGAGGTCAAGGCGACCCGGTACGGAATCCGCAGCCGAGAAGCCGGTGCCAAGGCCTGGCGTGGTATGTTCCGTCGGCGAGCCGAACCCGGCTTCTAGACGTGCACGACGCGCTCAGGTTTGTGTTCCCGGGCGCGCTGGATGAAGTCCTCGGCCTTCGGCAACCCGATGACCCCCTTGTGCAGCTTGCTCCGGTACGCGTGGCCGTGGGCTTGGATCAACTCTAGCAATTCCCGCCCATGCAGGTTCGCCAAGTGGGCGATGGACAGGACGCCACTGGCGGCCAGCACTTCCCCCCACTGCGGGCCGATGCCGTCGATCGCCATGAGTTCGCTCTGGCTCTGCCATTGACGGATCTGCCGGACCGTCACTTCGAGCTTCTGGGACAACTCATGGGTGTCTGCATGCCATAGGTGCTCCGTGTCAAGGATGCCCATGCGCTGCAGGGTGTACGCGGTCTTGTTGCCGATGCCTTCCACATCCGCGATTGGGTAGACCTGCCCGAAAGGCGCGTGGCTGGTCAGCGTGTAGGCCTCGTTGGATTCCACCTTGACCCCCCGGGTCGCTCCGACAGCCGCGAGGCGGGCTTCGGTCTCGATCCGTTGAGCCTGCTGGCCGGCAAGGAATGCGGCGAACTGCTCGTCCAGTTCGGCCTTGTACTCGGCCATGCGCTTGGTCATGGTCTCGTCCATTTGCTTGACCCGTTCCCGCACGATGTCTTCTGCCAGCAATGCGGCTTCTTCCCTGGTGTGGCGCGTCGCGGCATCGACGTCTTGCAGTTCCCGGGCTTCGAACTGATTGAGTTGCTTCTGGATCTTGTGCCTGAATCGGGCGAGTTCATGGTCCGTGTATCCGTGGACCCGATCGGCCCATCCGCGCAACTGATTCTCAGGCGCTTCCCAACGGCTGAGTTTGTTCTCCATCTCCTTGTGATTGAGCTGGATGCTCTGCCTGAGCTGATGGATGGCTTGGTGTTCTTTGGCCAAGGCATCGTCGGTCTGTTTGGTGAAGCCCTGCAGATCTGATGCCAAGAGCCCTTGCTCCTTGGCGAGCGTCCCGATGCGGCGGTCGAGGCCGGCAATGGCCTGCTCCGTCTCTTCTTGCAGTTTGGCTGCGGCCTTCTCTGCCTCGCGATGGCTGTGGGTGTGGCCGACCCATTGGGCCTCCTGGGCGTTCTCGATGCGGTCATGCCGAGCGTCCACGGAGGCACGGAGCGCTTCCATCTCCCGGGCGGGCGCGAAGTGTTGCATGTCCAGGACGACGTCCTGGATGCGTTGTGAAAGGGATTCCATCTGCCCGCGATCGGCCTGGTGCATCGCTTCGTTGAGACGGCGGATGCGGCGGTTCTCCTGCAAGAGCGCATCATGCGCCCCGTGCAGTTCCGTATGTGCTTCATTGGTCGTCGCTTCCAGGTCTTTGCGGGCCTCCTTGGCGTAGCGGTGGAGTGCAAAGAACGCCAAGGGTACCATCACAGCCAACGTGATCAGCGCCCCGCCTGCCAACAGCGCAGCGGTGTTGAAGGCGAGGATGCCGGGGGCGCTCACGCCGATCACCGCGCCGAGGGCGACGACGCCTAGAGCTCCCAGGCAAAGCCAACCAAGGATTGCGAACGTTCGACTGAATGGGCGGGGTGAGAGCGCGTCCGGCATGGGATACCAACCCTACATTTGCCGTCCCATCAGTTCATCATGCGCACGGGCACAAAGGCAGGTGGGCCCAAACCAACACCGGGTACGGTGGGCCGGCCCGGGGCCCCCGGCGGCGCGCAAGATGCAAGAAGGGGAAAGGGGAAAAGGGGCCAAGTCGGCCTTAAGCTGCCGCGGGGACCGGGGCGCCGAGCATGGAGAGCGGGGCGCCGGTGCGGAGGCTACGACCCTGCATGAGGGTCTGCGTGAAGGCAGCGGCACTGTTGCCGCAGGCGCCTTCTTCGCCGGTGCACTGGTCGCTGAAGGCAGCCCAGGGGCGGCCTTCGGGGTCGATGGTCACGTCGATGAAGTCACCGATACCACCGCAGCGTGCGCTGCTGCAGTCTCGGCCTTCGTCGATGGGGGTCTCCTTGGCCTTGACCGTGAACACGGTCGGGGTGGCGTTCAGGGCATTGTGGATGATGCCCATGTAGCCGTTCCAGCGCATGGCCTCAGCAGGAGCCTCGGC
>JBFGSX010000275.1:0-2610 GCA_041566495.1 Thermoplasmatota archaeon | reverse complement strand
GACGTCGTCCATGACGACCTCGTCGGGCCCTGCCGCGCTCTGCATCTGGGTGCTGAACGCCATGGGCTCGAAGGTGCTGCCAGGCGAGTTGAGGCTCTGGGTGTCGGACTTGTCCTTGTGGATGCGGTTGAAGCCGCCCACGACGCTGCCGCAGACCATGTACATTACGGGCTCGGCGACGGCGCCACTGCTGCGGATGCCTGTGTGCACTCCTTCCTGGATGATGAGTGAGGTCGTCTTGACACCCTCTTTGCCTTTGGCCATCTTCTCGCGACCTTTGCTGTTGAGGCGTAGGAAATCATCGCCACTGGTGGTGTCCATGACCCCCATGCCATAGGTGCCGGCGTCGGCCTTCACGAAGACGTGGGGCTCGCGGTCGACGCCGTATTGATGGTACTTTGCCCGGACCTTGTCGAGCACCGCATCGATCTTGGTGGCGACGGCGTCGAGGGTGTCGCGGTCCTTGAAATCCACGCCGTCGGCGCGGTCGAACTCGGCGCTGATGAGCCAAGGGTCGAAGCCCACGTAGTCGCCGAGTTGGCGACTCAGTTCGCAGACGATGCGGAAGTGCTCCGATTTGCGGCGGCGGTGCCAGCCCATCGCCGGCGGCGGCGTGATGGGTTGACTGAGCCCGTCGAGGATATCGGGGGTGCCCCCAGACAGGTCGTTGTTGAGGATGACCACGTCGTGAACCGTGCCGTCGGCGATCAGCGCATCGCCTTCGCGGATGACGCCGTGCACTTCCAGCTTGTCGCCCAGGGCGGTCTCGACGGTGGATTGCGGGAACAGTTCCTCTGCCATGGTGCCGACGGTGACGTGGTAACCGGCGCTGCTGAACAGGTCGCGTAGCGTCAGGAGGTTCTGGAAGTACCACTTGTTGCGGGTGTGGTTCTCCGCCAACAGCAACAGTTCCTGTGCGCCTGGGTAGACCTTGCCCATGTAGCTCCCCACGGCCTCCGTGGCCTGCGTGTAGCTGCGCTTGCTGAGGTTGTTGAAACCGGCGGGGAAAGCGTTGGCGTCGACGACGGCGGCCTTGTGGCGGTTGCGTCGGATGTCGACGCTCGTGTAGACCGGACAGAGGACCTGGTTGCGGTGATAGGCGAGCAGGTCTTCGATGCGGTCGGTGGCGTCGACGAGGATGCGGTCGAGGCCCTCAAGGGCGCCTTGGGTTTGGTTCAACAGAGTTCCTCCAATGTAGGGGTCCGTTCACCTTGGACAAAGATCTCGTCCCAAAGGCGGTAGACCAAGAATTCGGCGGGCCGTTGGAAGGCGCCGCCGAGGGGGTGCGCTGCCATGGCCTTGGGGTCGACCAGCTTGGCGCAGTGTGATTCGAACTGGTCCATGACGCGGGGGCCCGTGGCGCGGCCAGCGGGGACCTTCTTGCGCCAGGTCAGGTCGTCGGGCATGCCGAGCTCTTCCAGGGCCTTGCGCAGGATCCATTTCTCCATGCCAGCGTGGTCGCCGCCAGTGGGGCCACCCATCTTCCAACCCCATGGCACGGCGCGGCTCGCGGCGTGCAGGGGGCGGCTCAGGAACGGCACGCGGACCTCGAGGCTGCTGGCCATGGAGTTGCGGTCGACGAGGCGGAGTTGGAAGTTGTTGAGTTGGCCTTGCTGGTCCCATTCGGCCAGGCTCTGACCACTCATGTGGGTCAGATTGACCAATGTGGCGAGTTCGTCTTCGTGAGCGGGTGCGGCACGGCGGATGCGCGTGATGCGTTCCTTGGCCAAAGCCAGCGGGTCCTTGTAACGATCATAGCCACCCCATAGTTCGTCGCTGCCTTGGCCGCATAGGCCGACCTTGACGTCCTTGGCCATGCGTTCGAACAGTGGCAGGAAGAAGAACTCGGTGTAGTTGATGTTCTCGTTGTGGTAGGTGTAGCGGGGTAGGTCCCGCAGCACGTCTTCGAACTCGAAGAAGGCCTCGTGGTGGTCGGTGCCCAGATGGTCGGCGAGCCGGCGGGCGGCCTGGAAGTCGGCCACCTCTTCGGACTCGGCGATCGTGTAGGTGTGGATGGGCGTGTCTGAGAGGAACTTCTGGTGCGCGGTGGCGACGACGGCGGAGTCGAACCCGCCGCTCAGGATGACGCCAAGGGGCACGTCCGCCATGAGCTGCTCTTGCACGGAGGCGACGAAGCGGTCTTTGATGACGTGGGCCGCTTCTTCGACGGTGGCGTAGCGTTCGACGGGGACGTGGTAGTAGGGCTGCCACAGGACGCGGCAGAAGTCCGGTTCGTCCGGGCGCAACAGCGCCCATGTGCCGGGCGGAAGCTGGTGGATTCCGGCAAACAGGGTGGCTTGACCGGTGAGGAATTCCAAGGTGGCCCGTTCGCGCAACCGGTCGAGGTTCGGGACCGCGTCGATGGACGGGTGGGCGAACAGGGCTTTCTGTTCGCTGGCGAAGACCATCTCGCCGTCGGCGCAGGCGTAGTAGAACGGCTTGATGCCGAACGGGTCGCGGGCGATGAAGAGGCTGCGTTCTTGGGTGTCCCAGAGGGCGAAGGCGAACATGCCTTCGAGGTGGGTGACGACGTCGGGGCCCCAGCGACGGTAGCCTTCGAGGATGGTCTCGGTGTCGGAGTGGTCTGTGCGGAACGTGGCGCCCTGTGCG